>CALMWD010000273.1 GCA_937873105.1 uncultured Rhodanobacteraceae bacterium | reverse complement strand
CGGACGCGTATTGCAACCGAGCGGAGGGCGCGCGCTGTTCACGTCCGGAATCGGCGATGATGCGGGCATGCGCCGATGCCCTCGACCGTTGCTCGGATTCTGCCTGTTCCTGCCCGGCGCGTTTGCGCAGGCGGGCGACGCGCCCCCGGCCTTTCCGGGCGCCGAGGGATTCGGCGCGGTCGCCAGCGGCGGGCGCGGCGGCCAGGTCCATTACGTCACCACCCTCGACCCGGATCCATCCGGCACCGTACCGGGTTCGCTCAACCATGCCCTGCGGCAGAGCGGTCCGCGCTACGTGCTGTTCAAGGTCAGCGGCGTGATCCACGGCATCGCCAAGATCGTGCATGGCGACGTGACGATCGCCGGCCAGACCTCGCCCGGTGGCGTGATCGTGCGTGGCCTGGTCTGCGACGGGCACTACGAACGCAACGACTGCGACAACCTCATCGTCCGCCATCTGCGTCTGCGACCCGGTTGGAACCAGGCCTTGCCGCCCGGCGGCGAACGCCTCGACGACGGCCTGCGTCTCGACGGCATCGAACGCTTCATCTTCGACCACGTCTCGATCGCCCATGCCGTCGATGAAGCCGTGCAGGTGTCCTGGGCGTCGCAGGGCACGATCCAGCGCAGCCTCATCGCCGAAACCGTGGGCGATCACGCCGACCGCGGCGGCATGCTGTTGAACTACTCGCACCCCGAGCATCCGCAGGACCAGCTCAGCATCCTCAAGAACCTCTGGTACCGCATCGGCGGGCGACTGCCCGAGATCAGCTGCGAAGCCAGCGGATACGACGACGAACCCGGATCGGCCGCCGACTGCCAGGCGCGCAGGCTCGACCTCGAGGTGGCCAACAACCACTATTTCGATCCGGGCTTCCTGCTCTGGTACAACCGCGACGTCGATCAGAACGTCGCCCTGGGGCCGTATCGCCTGAACCTGAATCTCGTCAACAACGACATGCGGGTGCGCGACGACTTCCCCTATGGTTTCGCCCTGCACGACCTGCTCGACGTGGCCGACAACCAGCTGTTCGTCAGCGGCAATCGCTTGAGCCGATACCCGGGCCTGTTCGACTACGCCCTGTTCTACTGCTGCAACGACTTTCCCGACGCAGCCCCCAACACCGACCTCGGAACCGCCCAGCGCCTGATGGTCCGGCATGCCCATGGCGACGTGGACTACATCGCGACGCCTTCGCTGCGGGACGCGCTGCTGGCCGACAGCGGCGCCTATCCGGTCGACCCGATGGATCGCCGCATCCGCGCCAATGTCGCCAGCGGCATCATCGACCCGACGCCGCACGACACGCCGCTGGCCAACGACGCCTTTGCGCTGGATTTCTCACCCGCAGCGCCACCGCCGGCGCCGCTGGATGGCGACCAGGACGGCATGCCGGATGCATTCGAGTTGCTGCACGCCGCACTCGGCCTGAATCCAGCCGTCGCCGACCACAACGGCAGCGCGCTCTCCGTGCCGCTGACCGGCATCGCCGGGTACACGAACCTGGAGGTGTATCTGAACCTGCTCGCCGAAGGTCGCGTCGCCGAGGCCGGATCGCGCTTGTTCGGCGACGGCTTCGAATCGCACTAGGCTACCGGTCTGTCGCTGCAGGAGCGGGCATGAGCAAGGACTGGGCTTTCTATTCTCGCGACGCCGATGGCCAGCCGGCCTCGGTGCGCCTCGACATGGCCATCGCCGAGGATGCGCCGCTCGCACACCTGCCGGTGGCGGCCTGGGTGCAGTTGCCGCTGCTGCGGCCGCACGACGACGGCTTGCCGGGCCAAGCGGACGCGGATGCGCTGGACGCGATCGAAGCCGCCCTGGCGGCAGCCCTGGTCGCCAGGTCGACGGCGTACGTCGGGCGGTTCGCCACCCGCGGGCGCTGCGACTTCCACTTCTACACCAGCGCTGCCGGCGGCTGGAAGGAGCGGGTCGCCTCGGCCCTGCAGGGCTTCCCGGACCGCACCTTCACCTGCGGCTCGCGCCCCGATCGCGAATGGGACATCTACTTCGACCGCCTGAGTCCCTCCGAGGAAGACCTCATGCGCATCCAGAACCGCCGCCTCTGCGACGCGCTGCAAGGCAGCGGCGAACGCTTCGAGCAGCCGCGTCCGATCGAGCACTCGGCCTATTTTCCGGATGCCTCTGCACGTGCCCGATTCGTCGAACGCGCGACGCAGGCGGGATGTCGCACCATCGAGATGGTCGAACCCGAGGCGCGTGGCGAACAGTACGGCGTGCGCGTGTCCGCGATCGGCATTCCATCGCATGAACGCATCGATGCGCTGACCTTGCCGCTGTTCCGCGCGGCCGAGGATTGTGGCGGCGAATACGATGGCTGGGAGACGCAGGTCATCGCCTGAGTCCGGGATCGGCGCGTGGTCGATGACACGTTGGCGCGATGGTTCCCGTTGACAGGCTCGATCCCGTTTCCCTGTCGTCGGAGTCCCCATGGCCATCCCCGCATCCTGGTTTCCACGTGTCGTATTGCTGGTCGCGGTCCCCTTCGCGTCCGTCGCAGCCGAGATCTCTCCGCGCGCGTTCCTCGCCGCGCTGCTGGCCGTGCCGACGCCCTATGGCGCCGATTGCGCTGGGTCCGAACTGCACGGCC
>CALMWD010000272.1 GCA_937873105.1 uncultured Rhodanobacteraceae bacterium | reverse complement strand
CGCCGGCCGGATAGGCCTCGGCGTGGATGTAGGAGATTTCCTTGAGCTTGAGCGCACCTTCCATCGCAATCGGGAACTGGGTGCCGCGACCGAGGAAGAGCGCGTCCTTCTTGTCGCCGAAGAACTCGGCGAGCTGGCGGATCTGCGGGTCGAGCGCCAGCGCCGCACCGATCGCGCCCGGCAGGTGTTCGAGCTGGGCGACGCCGTCGGCATAACGCTGCGCCGACAAGCCGTGGTGGCGACCGAGTTCGAGCGCGAACAGCAGCAGCGCGGTGAGCTGGGTGACGAAGGCCTTGGTCGAGGCGACGCCGATCTCGGGGCCGGCGCGGGTCATCAGCGACAGCTCCGATTCGCGCACCAGCGAGGATTCCGGCACGTTGCAGATCGCCAGCGTGCCGAGGTAGCCCATGCCCTTCGCGAGTTTCAGCGCCGCCAGCGTGTCCGCGGTTTCGCCCGACTGCGACACGGTGACGAGCAGGGTATCCGGCATCACCACGAAGTCGCGGTAGCGGTATTCGCTGGCGATCTCGACCTGGCACGGGATGCGCGCCAGCGATTCGATCCAGTATTTCGCGACCAGCGCCGCGTGACAGCTGGAACCGCAGGCGACGACCTGCACGGCCTGGGTGCGCGTCAGCAGGTCCTGCGCGCTCGGCCCGAAGATCTGGGTCAGCACGTGGCCGCCGCTGATGCGGCCCTCCAGCGTGTCGGCGATCGCGGTCGGCTGCTCGTGGATCTCCTTGAGCATGTAGTGGCGGTATTCGCCGCGCTGCACGGCGTCGGCGCTGAAGTGCGCTTCCTTGACCGGACGCACGATCTCGCGGCCTTCGGCGTCGAACACGCGAGTGCCGTCGATGCGGATCTCGGCGACGTCGCCCTCGGCCAGGTAGACGAAGCGTCGCGTGACCGGCAGCAGGGCATGGATGTCCGAGGCCAGGTACTGCTCGCCCTCGCCCAGGCCCATGACCATCGGCGAACCCTTGCGCGCGCCGACCACCACGCCCGGCTCCTGCGTCGACACCACCGCGATCGCGTAGGCGCCGTGCAGGCGCGGCAATACCTGCTTGACCGCGTCGAGCAGGCTGGCGCCGCGGCTGTGCACGGCGTGGATCAGGTGCGCCATCACCTCGGTGTCGGTATCGCTGCTGAAGGCATAACCTTGCGCGCGCAATTCCTCGCGCAGCTCGGCATGGTTCTCGATGATGCCGTTGTGGACCACGGCCACGGTGTCGTTCGACACCATCGGATGCGCGTTGCGTTCGGCCGGCACGCCGTGCGTGGCCCAGCGCGTGTGGGCGATGCCGGTGTGGCCGGCGATCGGCGTCGCCGCATGCAGGGCCTCGAGTTCGGCCACCTTGCCCTTGGCCCGCAGCCGCTCCAGCCCGCGAGCGGTCAACAGGGCGATGCCGGCCGAATCGTAACCACGGTATTCCAGCGACTTCAATCCATGAATCAGGGTCGGGACCACGTCCCGCCGCGCTGCCACGCCCACGATTCCACACATGCTGCATTTCTCCCTTGGGGAGCGCCATTCTATCCGACGGCCTGTCGCGCATCGGGCGGCGCGATGGCAGGGCCGGGGCGGGCGCAATTCTCCCGGATCTGGCGCTAGTCTTGAACATCGACGCAGCGAGGGATGCGTGCGCACGCAACAGGCCATGCGAGGGCGGGAACGGCGCTGTCCGGCACACGGACTGCTGCGCTTCGTCCTGGCCCTGCCCCTGCTCTGGCTGGCCGGCGCCGCCGATGCCGTGCGCCGCTACGACACGCGCGACGGCCTGCAGCAGAATTCGGTGAACACCATCGCCCAGGACGAACTGGGCTTCCTGTGGTTCGGCTCGGACACCGGCCTGAACCGCTTCGACGGACGCCGCTTCCTGACGCCACCTGCCGCCATCGCCGACGATGTCGACGGCATCGCGATCAGCGCCCTGTTGGCCGAGCCCGGCGTGCTCTGGGTCGGCACCCGCCGCGACGGCGTCAAGCGCATCGACCTGCGCGCGGACCGCGTGGCCGCGCTGCGACCGGGCGCGGACGGCTTCCCGAACGCCGGCATCACCGCGATGGCGCGTGATGCCTCCGGGCAGCTGTGGTGCGCCACCGATGGCGCCGGCGTCCTGCGCCTGCGCTGGCGCGACGGCCGCTTCGAACTGCGTCATTTCGAACCGGCCGCGAGCGGACTGCCGCATCCGCGCGCCTGGTCGATCACCACCCACGGCGATCTGGTGCTGGTCGGCACCGAGCTCGGTGTCGCCCGGCTTCGGCCGGACGGCGAAGGCTTCGAAACGGTTCGGCTGCCGGCCCCGGTACCGGCCCAGGGCGCGGTGAACATCGAGGAGATCGCGGTCGCGCCGGATGGCGCCTGGTGGCTGGGCACCTGGGATCATGGCCTGTTCCGCGTTGCCGACGATGCGGCCGTGGCGATCGGGCTCGGCGAAGGCGCCGGCAGCCCGCGCGTGACCAGCCTGGTCCTGGTGGACGGGCAACCGCTGGTCGGCTTCGACACCGGCGTCGCCCGCTACGACCCGCGTTGCGCCTGCCTGCGTCCGGTCCCGCTGTCGAGCCATCTCGACGGCCTGACGCAGCGCGCCTTCGTGCGGGCGTTGGCACCGCTGGCGGACGGCGGATTCTTCGTCGGCACCTGGTTCAACGGCGTCTTCCAGGTGCCCGCCAATGCCGCCGCCTTCCAACGCCTGCTGCCGGCCCATCCGGCCGGCAGCGAACTCGCCACCGAACGCGTCCAGGCGGCCCTCGAAGACCGCGAAGGCCATCTCTGGGTCGGCAGCTTCGGCGCCGGGCTGCAGCGTTCCCGCGCGCCGCTGCCGCAGCGGCCGGTGGTACTGGAACCGGTGCCCCAGGTCGGCAACGACGCCGTCGGCGCCAGCGCCATCTGGGTGATCCGCGAGGACCGCGCCGGGCGCATCTGGGTCGGCAGCGACGGCGGCCTGGACCGCTACGATCCGCGTAGCGGCAGCTGGACGAACTTCCGCTATCGCCGCGACGTCGCCGCGCTGCCCGGGCCGGGCGTACGCGACTTCCTGGAACTCGGCGACGGCGGCTACCTGGTCGCGACCTCGAGCGGACTGGCCTTGATCGATGCCCACGACCGCGTCACCCCGATCGCCTACGCGCGCCCGGGGCCGACCGAGGCGCGGGCCCGCACGATCAACGCGATGCGCCGCGATCGCGAGGGCCGCCTCTGGCTCGCCACCTATGACGGCCTGCAGGTGCTCGGCCCGGATTACCGATGGCTGCACACGATCGACCACCCGGACCTGCCGCGCGGCCTGGTGCGCGACCTGCTGATGCAACCGGACGGCCGTCTGTGGGTGGCGGCGGCACGCCTGTGCCGGATCGATACCCGCGCGGCGCACCTCGACACCGCGCGACCGACCTGCTTCGGCGCCGAAGCGGGCCTGCCCGAGGACGGCATTCAGGCGATCGAAGCCGGCAGCGACGGTGCCGTCTGGGCGAGTTCGCTGCAGGGCTTGTACCGGCTCGCGCCGGAGCAGTCGGAGGCGCAGTCGTTCTTCGTCGGCAGCGGCCTGGTCAGCGACGAGTTCGGCCCCGGCGCCTCGCATGCCGGGCGCTCCGGCCGGCTCTACTTCGGGTCGCCGGCCGGACTGCAGGTGTTCGATCCGCGCGAGGTGCTGCTGAACGCGCAACCGCCACATCCGGTGCTGACCGAGGTGCGGGTCGCCGGCCAACCCGTGCGCGCCCTCCCGGCCGACGCCGCGGGTCCGCGCCTGGATGCGGCCGCGCCGTATGCGCGCGAACTCGTGCTGCCGCCCGGGGCGCGCCAGGCCAGCTTCGGCTTCAGCCTGCTCGGCGCCCGTCGCGAGCGCCAGTCGATCGAGTTCCGCATCGAGGGACTGCACGACTGGATGCCCGTCGCCGCGGACACGCTGACCAGCCACGCCAGCCTGCCCGCCGGCGATTTCCGGCTGCTGGTGCGCGCCGCCGACCGCGCCAGCCGCGCCCGCAGCGAGCAGCCGTTGTTGTCGATCCGCGTGCTGCCCTACTGGTGGGAGCGCCGCGAGGTGCAATGGGGCGGTCTGTTGCTGCTCGCCTGCAGCGTGTTCTTCGCCTACCGCAAGCGCCTGCGCGTGCTGCACCAGCGCGAACGGCGCCTGAGCGAACTGGTGGCGGCGCGCACCCGCGAGATCGAGCAGCAGAAGGCCGAACTCGCGCTCGCCAACCGGCAGTTGTACGAACTCTCCATCCGCGACGGCCTGACCGGCGTGTTCAACCGCCGCCACGCGCTCGACGAGGCGCGACGCCGACTGCTCGCCGAATCCGCGCAGCCGCTGTGCCTGGCCATGATCGACCTCGACCACTTCAAGGCCGTGAACGACCGCTTCGGCCATGTCGCCGGCGACGAGGTCCTGCGCAGTTTCGCGAACTGGCTGAAGGCCCAGACCGGCCCCGGCGACATCGTCGGACGTTACGGCGGCGAAGAGTTCCTGTGCCTGCTTCAAGACCAGGACATCGTCCAGGCCCGGCATTGGGCCGAGCGCCTGCTCGCCCATGTCCGCGACACCGACATCGCCGGGCCCAGTTGCGAGATCCGCATCACCGCCAGCATCGGACTGGTCGCCATCGATCCGCGCGATTACGAGCTGGCTACGACGCGGGCCGAATCG
>CALMWD010000271.1 GCA_937873105.1 uncultured Rhodanobacteraceae bacterium | reverse complement strand
ACGCGCCCAGTACAGGTCGGTGCCGTCCTCGAACAGGACGTAGACGAAGGCGTCTCCGTACATCGAGAAGCCGCGCACCGCCGTCGCTTTCGGCAGGGCGAGCATGCGCGTGGTGATCGGATAGGTGATCTGGTCCTCGACGATCTGCGGCGCACGTCCCATCGCCGGCACGCGCACGATCACCTGCACCTCGCTCAGGTCGGGGATGGCGTCGAGCTTGAGACCGCGCACCGACAGCAGGCTGGCGACGGTCAGCAGCACGGTCGCGACCAGCACCACGCCGCGATGCGCCAGCGACCAGCGGATCAGGCGCTCAATCATGGTCGTGCCCCGCAGCGCCGACCTGCAGGCGCGACAGCGCCGACTGCAGCTGCGCCTCGCTGTCGACCAGGAACTGTCCGGAGACGACGACGCGATCGCCTTCGTCAAGGCCATCGACGATTTCGATGTCGTTGCCGAAGCGTTGTCCCATCCGCACCGCCACCGGCGCGTAAGCGCCCTCGCCCTGTTCGCGCAGCACGCGCTCGCCCACCGCGGTGCGGATCACGGCGTCGGCCGGGACCAGCAGCACCTGTGCGCGCACCGTGCCCTGCAGTTCGGCATCGAGCAGCGTGCCGATCGCCAGGGCGTCGGCGTCCTCGATGCGGAAGCGCAGCCCCAGGGTCTGTGTCGTCGGATCGAGCACCGATAGCCATTGCGGGTCGCGACCGCGCCAATGCAGGGCGGGCACGCCGGGCTGGGTGAAATGGGCATCGATGTCGGTGCCGAGCCAGGGGCGTTGCGCCGGGAACAACTGCGCCTCGACGCGCAAGCCGGCCTGCATGGTCATCGCCACGATCACGTCGTCCATGCCGACGCGACTGCCTTCGCGCACCTCGACTGCCGTGACGATGCCCGCGGCCGGCGCGCGCAGCGGCAAGGCGCGCGAGGACACGCCGGCGGCGCGGATCGCGGCGATGTCGACCTCGGCGATGCCATGGCGGCGCAGGCGCTCGCGTGCGGCCTCGACGGCGTCGCCGCCGAGCAGCAGTTCCTCCTGCGCCTGCACGAGCTCCGGCGCATAGATCTCGGCGACGACGGCGCCGGCACGCAAGCGCGTGCCCGCAGAGCGCACGTGCAGGCGTTCGACGAAGCCGTCGACGCGCGACTGCAGGCGAAGTTCGCCGCCGGTATCGGCGACGACCCGTGCCGGCACCTTCAGCGTCGGGCGCAGGTCGCGCCGCGACACCGTCGCCGTGCGGATCCCGAGCGTCTGCCGAACCGCCACGGACACTACGACGGCCGGCTGCGGCGCCGATTCGGCCGGCGTCGGGGCGACCTTCAACACCAGGTCCATGCCGCAGATCGGGCAACGCCCCGGCTCGTGCGAGGTGATGTGCGGATGCATCGGGCAGACATAGATTCGCGCCGCTTCCGCCTTCCGGGCGACCGGCGCGGCGGCGGCCGTCGGTACCGGCGGCACGGCATCGCGCCCACAGGCGACGAGCAGGAGCAGGGAAGCCGTCGTCACGACGGACAACAGCAAGGGCCGCAAGCGCGGCGTGGTCGGGATGGGCATGGCAATCTCTCGCGAACGCGGGAACGCGCGCCGGGGCGAGCCGGCACGGGACGGATCAGGCGTTCACGCGACGATCGGCGGCGGCAGCGGTGGAATGTCGTGACGCAACGGCGGTGCATCGACGGCCACGCCCGGCACGTCGGCCGCGTCGCCGGTGACCATCACGTTCGACACGATGGGCAGGAATGGCGACGGCATGACGATGCGCGCGCAAGGCAGATCGCAGTCCGCCATGGCGCAGGGAACCGGGTCGTCACAGCAAGGCATCGCTTCCGGATGGGCCGCGACTGCCGTCTCGACCGCTTCGCGGCAGGGCGGTGCCGATGTGGCGACCGGTCGATCCGGCGGCGTCGCGAACGCCATCGCCTGCACCAGCAGCATCACCACCAGGGCAATCTGGATCAGGCTTCGGGCGAGGGCGGAACGGCGCATCATGTCGGATCGGAGTCTATCGACGCGCGGAAGTTCCTCCGTGACGTGGATCAAGCGGGGTGCCTGACCTGCATCAAGGCGGCCTGCAGGCGCGGTGCGGACACTGCGCGCCATGAACGCGATCCCCGAATCCTTCCCGATCTCGCCGCGCCTGCTGGCGGCGGCGCCGCACCGACTGCTGTTCTTCGTCGGCGCCACCAATGTGCTGGCGGCCATGCTGTGGTGGACGCTGTGGCTGGCCGAGGCGCGCTTCGGCGTGCTGGGCCTGGCGCAACCGCCGGTGTTCGCGGGCTGGGCCCACGCCTTCGTGATGCAGTACCAGGTGCTCACGCCCTTCATCTTCGGCTTCCTGCTCACCGTGTTCCCGCGCTGGATGGGACAGCCGGACCTGACGCGCTGGCACTACCTGCCGGTCGGCTTCGGGCTGCTCAGCGGACAGGTGCTGTTCCTGATCGGCCTGTTCGGGTTCCCGCACCTGCTGCACCTCGGCCTGATCAACACGCTTGCCGGCTGGATCGCCGGCTGCGTCTTCCTGTTCGGACCGTTGCGGGCGGACGGCTTCAAGACCTGGCATGCCGTGAGCGCCTATGCGGCCTTGCTGCTCGGCCTGCTCGGGCTGGTGCTGTTCGCGGTGTTCCTGCACGGCGGCGATGCGCGTCATGCGCTGGCCATGATCAAGCTCGGCAGCTTCGGCCTGCTGCTGCCGATCTACACGACGGTGGCGCATCGCATGTTCCCGTTCTTCGCCGGCATCGTCGTGCGCGGCTACGAGGGCTGGCGACCACTGTCCTGGCTGGCGGCGATGTGGGCCTTCATGCTCGTCCATCTCGCGCTGGAGCTGGGCCAGGCGACGTCCTGGTTCTGGCTGGCCGACCTGCCGCTGGCCGCACTCGCCGGCTACTGGCTGTGGCGCAACTGGCCGCGTGCCGCTGCGCCGGCGCTGCTGCGGGTGTTGTTCCTCGGCTTCGCCTGGCTGCCGCTGGCGATGCTGCTGTACGCCACGCAAAGCCTGCTGGCCCAGTTCGCCGATCTGCACGTGCTCGGGCGCGCGCCGGCGCATGCGCTGTACGTCGGCTTCTTCGGCAGCCTGCTGGTGGCGATGGTCACGCGCGTGACCCAGGGACATTCGGGACGGCCGTTGCAGCTCGGCCGCGTCGCCGCCTTCGCCTTCGTCGCGATCCAGCTGGTGACGGTGCTGCGCATCGCCGCCGAACTGCATGCGGACGCCATGGCCTGCCAGGTCGTCGCCGCGGCCGGATGGCTGGTCGCTTTCCTGCCCTGGGTGCTGCGCTCGGTCTTCATCTACACCACGCCGCGCGCGGACGCGAAACCGGGCTGAACGGCGTTCGACGCGGCGCACGCCGCGAATGACCTGCGTCAACGCGCGTTGGCCGATGAGTGCGCAGACTGCGCGCCATCGCCACCGATCGTCTTCCATGATTCCCAACGTACCGCCCGCGCTCGACGCCTGCTTCCTCGGCCCCTATGGCGAGAACGCCGACCTCCGGGAACAACTCGTCGTCGACTTCCTGCGCGACCACGTCTACTGGCGACGCAACTTCCATCCCGAGGACCCGCCGGCCATCCCGACGCACGCCGCCGCGCGCCCCGACTACCAGGCCTTCGAAGCGCGCCTGCGCCGCGAACTGCACCAGCTGTCGGCGGCGCTGAAGAAGTCGGTGCCCTTCCACAGCCCGCGCTACCTCGGACACATGGTCTCGGACCTGCTGATCCCGGGTCTGGCCGCGCAGATCCTGACCCTGCCCTACAACCCGAACAACGTCAGCGAGGACGCCGCGCCGGTGACCGTCGACCTCGAAGTCCAGGTCGGCCTGCAACTGGCGAAGATGCTGGGCTACGTGCACGATCCGAAGCGCAAGGACTGCGCCTTCGGCCACCTGACCTCGGGCGGCACGGTGGCGAACTACCAGGCGCTGCGCCTGGCCTTGGCCCTGAAGGCATTCCCGGTCGCCCTGCGCGCGGCCGAGGTGCCGGACCTGGATCTGCCCGACGACGACCGCGCCGCCTTCCACCTGGCCCCGGCCGCAGGCATCGCCCTGCTCGAACGCTGGCAGGACTGGCTGGCGTCGCAGGCGAACGGCGAGCGCCGACGCTGGCGCGAGCGCGTGCAGGAGCAACGCATCGAACACCTCGGAATCGCCGGATTCTTCGCGCGGCACGACAGCCTGCGCGTGCCCGTGGTGCTGGCGCCGACCACCGCCCACTACTCGTGGAGCAAGGGCATGAAGCTGCTCGGTCTCGGTCGCGCGCAGCTGCGCCTGATGCCGGCGCGCGGCATGCGCCTCGACCTCGAGGCCGTCGACGCCGAGCTGCGCCGCTGCGCGGCCGTGCGGCAGCCGGTGCTGATGGCGGTGGGCGTGTTCGGCAGCACCGAATACGGCACCATCGATCCGATCGACGGCCTGGTCGCCCTGCGCGAACACCATGTCGAGCAGGGACTCGGGTTCGCCGTGCACGTCGACGCCGCCTGGGGCGGTTACCTGGCGACCATGTTCCGCAACGAGGACGGCAGCCTGCGGCCGCTGCCGGCGGTGCGCGACAGCTTCCGCCATTTCCCGTCGCCGCCGGTGCACGCCGCGGTCGCCGCGCTCGGCCGGACCGATTCGATCACCGTCGATCCGCACAAGCTCGGCTACCTGCCCTACGGCGCCGGCGCCTTCATCTGCCGCGACCATCGCGCCATGGCGCTGCTGGCCGAGGAGGCCGACTACGTCTTCCACGGCGCCACGCCGCAGGACTACCTCGCGCGTTATCGCAGCCTCGGCCAATACATCCCGGAAGGCTCCAAGTCGGGGTCGATGGCGGCCGCGGTCTACGTCACCCACCAGGTGCTTCCGCTCGATCATCGTCATTTCGGGCAATTGCCGCGCCAGACCATCGTCAACACCGAGGCCTTCCATGCGCGTGCCCAGCGTTTCGCGACCGAAGTGGCCGCACACGCCCGCGTGATGGTGCCCTTCGCCCCGGACAGCAACCTCGTCTGCCTGGCGCTGAATCCCGCCGGCAACCGCTCGCTGGCGCAGATGAACGCCTTCGTCCGCGCCCTGCACGACGAACTGCGCATCGACCCGTCGCATCCGCTGCAGTTCAAGGAGTTCTTCGGTTCGATGACGACGCTGAAGCCGGACGCACTCGGCGAGGACGAAACCCGGCGCATCCTGCAGGCCCTCGGACTCGATCCGCACACGCTCGGCCAGGACGAGGACGGCGATCGCATCGTGATCCTGCGCCATACGCTGATGAACCCGTACCTGATCGACCAGGAAAACGGCATCAGCTACATCGACCGCTACTTCGATTTCCTGGCACGACGCGTGCGCGAACGCGTCGCCGCGGCGGCATGAGCCATCACCACGACCTGCGCGGCTTCCTCGCGCAGCTGGCGGCGCGCGGCGACCTGCGGCGCGTCGCCGAACCGGTCGATCCCCATCTCGAAACCACCGCGCTCAGCCTGCATGCACTGAAGCAGCAGGGCCCGGCCCTGCTGATCGAGCAGCCGATCGGGTCGCGGCACGCCTTC
>CALMWD010000270.1 GCA_937873105.1 uncultured Rhodanobacteraceae bacterium | reverse complement strand
TACAGGCCGATCACGCCGAAGAACAGGAACAGCAGCACCAGTTCCGAAGTCAGGCGCGCGTCCCACACCCAGTACGTGCCCCAGGTCGGCCGGCCCCAGAGGCTGCCGGTGATCAGGGTCACGGCGGTGAATCCGGCGCCGATCGGGGCCGCGGCCATCGCCATCAGCTCCGCGACCTTGAAGCGCCAGACCAGTGCGCAAAAGCCGGCAAACGCCATGAAACTGTAGATGAACAAAGACATCCAGGCGGCCGGGATGTGGATGTACATGATGCGCGCCGATTCGCCCTGCAGGTAGTCGGCCGGCGCCTTCACCAGGCCCAGGTACAGGCCGACGGCGCCGGTGACGAGCGCGAGACCGAGCAGCCAGGGCTCGAAACGCAGCGCCACCCGATGGAATTTCTCGGGGGAGCCGAAGCTGTTCAACCAGACCAGGAAGCGGTTCATGACATCAATGGTTTCCAAGGCGAAGCGCGGCTGCGCAAACGAGCGGACCCAGCGCGACCGACGCCACCAGCCCGGCGGCGAGGAACAGCATGGGCTGCGTGGTCGAAGCGCCGGTGAGGCCGGCTTCGACCGCGCCGGCGCCGAAGATCAGCACCGGCACCACCAGCGGCAGCACGATCAGCGAGAGCAGCATGCCGGCGCGCCGCAGGCCCGCGGTCAGCGCCGCCGCGCAGGCCCCGATGACGCTGATGATGGGCGTGCCGAGTGCAAGCGACGTCAACAGGGTCGGCAGCGTCTCCGGCGCCAGCCCGAGCGCGGTCGCGGCGACCGGCGTGATCGCGAGCAGGGGCAGGCCGGTGGCCAGCCAATGCAGCAGGATCTTGGCGGCGGCGAGCACGGCGAGCGGTTGGGCGCTGGTCAGCATGAGGTCGAGCGAGCCTTCTTCCAGGTCGGCGCGGAACAGGGCGTCAAGAGACAACAAACTGGCGAGCAGCACGATGACCCAAATCACGCCGCCGGCGATGCGCGCCAGCTTGGCCGCCTCCGGGCCGAGCGCCAGCGGGAACAGGGTGACGACGATGGCCGCGAACCAGATCGGGTTCAGCGCGTCGGCGCGGCGCCGCCACAAGGACAGGGCGTCGCGGCGCATCACCCCGAGGAAGGCGGAAAGCACGCTGCCCTTACGCATCGGCCAGCTCCATGCGCATGCGTCGGACCCGCGAGACATTGGGCTCGATCAGTCCGTGCGAGGTGATCAGGGCCGCGCCGCCGCGGGCGATGTGCGCTTCCAGCAGTCGGTCGACCAGGATCTGGCCGTCGCGGTCGAGGTTGGCGTAGGGCTCGTCGAGCAGCCACAGCGTGTTCGCGGTATGGAGCAGGGCCGCCAGCGCGCAGCGTTTGCGCTGTCCGGCCGACAGGCGCCGCACCGGCATGTGTTCGAAACCTTCGAGGCCGACCGACTTGAGCGCGCCCATCGCCGAAATGCCGGGACGCAGCCCGTACAGGCAGGCGAAGAAGTCGAGCTGTTCCAGCGGGCTGAGATCGGCGCGCAGGCCGAGGGCATGGCTCAGGAAGCCGACCGGCCCGGTCAGGTCTTCGGATTCGACGCCGTGACGTTCGATGCGGCCTTCGCTGGCGCCCAGCAGTCCGGCCAGCACGCGCAGCAGGGTGGTCTTGCCGCTGCCGTTGCCGCCCTCGATCAGCAGCACTTCGCCGGCGCGCAGTTCGAGGTCGAGCGGACCGAAAATCGGCTCGCCCTGGCGCACCATGGCCAAGCCGCGCGCGGCCAGCAGCGGCACGGCATCGTTGTGGGAATCGGGCATCGGGGCAGCGAAAAGTGGATCGTTATGCTACCCATTCGACGTTCGGAGCGTCCATGTCGGCGATGCCGAAGCGTTCGATCCAGGCCTGCCGGTAGCAGCGCAGCCTTGCCGGGGCGCCCGGGTCGGCGACGACGACCGCGAGCTGGCGGTAGCGGCGGGCCAGGCGGTCGAGCAGCGCGTCCGATGCATCGTGCAGGACCGCGCAGGGCTCATGCCAGGGCTTGCCCGGGAGACCGGCGGGCGAGCGCGCGAAGCCGGTGTCGCGAGCGCAGCGGGCGGCATCGAGGTCGGCCTGCAACGCCGCTTGCGCCTGCGCGTTGGCGTCGTCGTCGCGCGCCAGGCCGAGCGGGATCGGGCCCAAGGACCAGCAGCGCCGCCATGCCGTACCGTCGTCTTCACCCACGTGAAGCGGCGTGGATGTGGAGGCGTCCACACCGTATTCGGCGTCGAGGAATCCGTTCAATACGTCGGTCGCTTCATTTCGCATACACGTGCAGTCGGTAGAAAGATTTGCGATGATCGTCGGCTCGCGATCGTAAATAAAGGTATCGGAACATGGTCCACGCCCGTCTCCGCGCCGCCGTCTACGCCGCCCTGGCCCTCGCGGGCACGGTCGATGCGGCGGAACCGCGCAAGATCTACCTCGTCGCCCTGGCGGAACCGCCGGCGGCCACGTTCGAGCACCTGGCCCAGATCGGCAACGCCAAGCGCGCCGCGCAGTTGGCGCCGACCGCGATCAGCGTCACCGGCGCCAAGAAGCTCGACGCCAAGGCCGCGCCGGTGCGGCGCTACGTCGATTTCCTGCATGGGCGCCAGGACGAGGTGCTCGCGGCGGCGGCGACGCGCTTCAAGCGCGCGCTGCAGCCGAAGTTCCGCTACGACCTGGTCGCGAACGGTTTCGCGGTCGAGCTGACCGAGGCCGAGGCCGAGGCGATGAAGGGCATCGACGGCGTCGCCGGCGTGCGTCCGGACTTCAAGCGTTACCTGACCACGGACGCCGGCCCGCAATGGATCGGCGCCGAGCCGATCTGGAACGGCACGGTGCAGGGCTCGAACATCAAGACCAAGGGCGAGGGCGTCGTCGTCGGCATCGTCGACAGCGGCGTCAACACCTCGCATCCGTCCTTTGCCGACGTCGCGGTCGATGGCTACAACCACGTCAATCCGCGCAACCAGCGCTACGGCGTCTGCGCCTCGGGCGCGGACGCGCGCTGCAACGACAAGCTGATCGGCCTCTACGACTACATCAACGAGACCTGCACGTTCGACAGCGGCAGCACGCCGGCCGGCAAGGACTGCGGCGGTCATGGCACCCACGTCGCGAGTACCGCGGTCGGCAATCCCTTCACGGTGTCGCAGACGGCGCCGACGACGACCCTGAACCGCACCCTCTCGGGGGTGGCGCCGCGCGCCAACCTGATCTCGTACAAGGTCTGCTTCGAGGCGCAGGACGACGGCTGCTCGGGTTCGGCCATCATCTCGGCGCTGAACCAGGTCGTGGCCGACGGCGTCGATGTCGTCAACTTCTCGATCGGCGGCGGCGCCTACGATCCCTGGCTCGGCGTGCGCAACAGCGGAAACGTCAACGACGCCGCAGCGTTCTTCAACGTGCGCGCCGCCGGTATCGTGCCGGTCATCTCGGCCGGCAACAGCGGTCCCGGCACGGGCACGGTGTCCTCGCCGGCGAATTCGCCCTGGGTGATCACCGCCGCCAACGAATCCAGCGGCCGCCGTTTCTCGACCTCGGTCACCGGCATCAGCGGCCATGGCGTCGCGACGCCGTTCAGCCTGGTCGGCGACGGCATCACCGCCGGCGTCGCCACGGCCCAGGTCGTGCATGCCAAGGACTTCGGCAATGCCCTGTGCGGCATCGGCGCCGCGACCAACAACACCACGAGCTGCACCAGCAGTTCCAGCAATCCGTTTCCGGCCGGTTCCCTGGCCGGGAAGATCGTGATCTGCGACCGCGGCGAGTACGCGCGCGTCGAGAAGGGCTGCAACGTCAAGCTGGCCGGTGCGGTCGGCATGATCCTCGCCAACGTGCCCGGGGGCGACGCCAATGTCGTGGCCGACCCGCATTTCCTGCCGGCCGTGCACCTGAACGACAGCGACGGCACCACGATCAAGAACCTCGTCGAAAACGCCCGCCTGGCGAGCGGACAGATCACGGCCGCGATCTCCGCCGTGGCCACGCGCAGCGACGGTGCCGGCGACGTGCTCAATGCTTCCAGCAGCCGCGGACCGGTGACGCCATACAGCGGCGTGCTCAAGCCGACCATCGCCGCGCCCGGCACCAGCATCGCCGCGGCCTACCACCGCTCCAACGGCGCGGTGACCTTCAGCGGCACCTCGATGGCCTCGCCGCACATCGCCGGCGCCGCCGCGCTGCTGCTGTCGCACAATCCGAACTGGAACGTGGCCCAGGTCGAATCGGCCCTGGTCACGACCGCGTCGAACACGCTGCTGATGGAAGACGGCGTGACCAAGGCACCGTACGTCGAAGGCGGCGCCGGTCGTACCCGCGTCGACCAGGCCGCGCGCGCCGGTCTGTACTTCAACGTCACGATGGACCAGTTCCGCAACGCGGACCCCAATGCCGGCGGCCAGCCCAAGGACCTGAACCTGCCCTTCGTGCATACCGACGAATGCGCCGGCACGTGCAGTTTCACGCGTTCGGTATTGGCGATGAACAGCGGCAACTGGCGAGTCGAGACCACCATGCCCGCAGGCGCTTCGGTCACGGTGACGCCGAATCAGTTCTCGGCGACCAATGCCGCCGCTGCGGCCCTGTCGATCACGGTGCAGATCGACAATCCGGACCTCGTCGGCCAGTGGGTCGACGGCCAGATCCGCCTGGTGCCGACCGACAATCCGAACCTGGCCACGACCGTCGTGCCGGTCTCGGTGCGCGCCACCGCCGGCGACGTGCCGAGCGTGATCGAGATTCAGACCGACACCACCAATGGCTTCAGCGACGTCACCTTCTCCGGCCTGATCGCGCTGAACGACACGCGCTTCAGCGCCACCCAGCTGCGCCGCCTGGAGACCTTCAGCCGGCCGCTGTCGCGCGACCCGACCGACGACGAGCCCTTCGACGGTTCGGTGAACGGCTCGCATGAGGTGCTGATCGCGCCGCCGGCCGCCGGCAACAATGTCGCCGCCGTGATCCACGCGCGCATCACCAACACGTCCGGCGGCGACAAGGACCTGTACGTCGGCTTCGACGCCAACGGCAACGGCCGCGCCGATGCCGCCGAAGTGTTGTGCGCCTCGACCTCGCCGGGACCGAGCGAGGAATGCCAGATCGACGCGGTATTCCCGAACGCCGGGTCGCGATACTGGGTGATGGCGCACAAGTTGTCCGGCGCCAACGAAACCGTGACCGGCGAGATCTACAGCGGCGCCGCGGCCAGCGGTCTCGAGCTCGGGGTCACCGGCCCGCGCACCGTGGCCGCGCAAGCGCCATTCAAGGCGCGCGTGGCCTGGAACCTGCCGTCCCTGGCCGTGGGCGAGACCGCATTCGCCCTGGTCAATGTCGGTGCCAGTGCGGCCAATCCGGCCGGCATCGGCCGCATTCCGCTGCGCATCACCCGCACCGGCAGCAACACGCCGGCGCCGATCGTGATGCACGGTTTCGACGACAGCGAGACGATCACGCTGGCCGCCGGCCAGGCGCACGAGCGCATCGTCATCGACGTGCCGGCGAACGCGACCGGGCTGCATGTGACGACCAGCGGTACCGGCGAAGTCGATCTCTACGTCGCCAAGGCCACTGCCGCAGCGACGCCGCCGACCTTCGCGGCCGCCCCGGCGCGCGGCCAGGCCCAGGGCACGTCGATCCATGCCGGCGCCACCGAGGCGGTCGACCTGCTGGCCCCGACGCTGACGCCCGGCCGCTGGTACATCACCCCGGTGAACAACGGCAGCGGCACGGCCACGTTCACGCTGACCAGCAAGCTCGATTTCGGCGCCGGCGCGGTGCGTCCGGTCATGCAGGGCTACTTCAACCCGAACCGTTCCGGCCACGGCATGTTCCTGTCGCAGGCCGAGGCGGCATGGGCTCTGGTCTGGTACACCTACCTCGAAGACGGCACGCCGACCTGGTATCTGGCGGCGGGCGCCGCGCCGCAGGGCAACGCCGGCGCCTGGCGCGCCTCGCTGCTGCGCTACACCTGGAACGGCACGCCGGTCGCCAACACCGTCGGCGAAGTGATGCTGACCTTCAACAGCGCGTCCAGCTTCACGTTCTCGTGGCTGCTTGACGGCCAATACGGCAGCGAGCCGTTCCAGACCAGTGCCGGCGCCAGCTGTCCGTCGGTCGGCGGTGCGCCCACCAGCTATTCCGGCGCCTGGGCGAATCCGGCCGAGTCCGGCTGGGGTTTCAGCGTCACCGCGATCTCGGCGGTCGAAGCCGATGCCGCCTACCTGTTCGACGGACAGGGCGTGGCGCGCTGGCTGCTCGGCGTGACCACGACGCCGGGCGCGTCCGTCACGATCCCGCTGCTGCAGCATCAGGGCTTCTGTCCGACCTGCGCGTTCAGCACCGTGACCACGACGCCCGTGGGCACGCTGAATCGCACCTACGCGAACAAGTCCAGCGGCACCGCGACCTTGAACGCGACCTGGCAGAACGGCGTGCCCGGGGCCTGGTCGCGCAGCAACGCCACGCAGCAGAAGAGCACCGCGGACATGCCCTGCCAGTAAGCGCCATCCCGGCGCCGCGCTCCGCGCGGCGCCGGCTTCGGTCAGGCCGCCAGCGGCGTCAATTCGCTGGCGATGCGGCGTTCGGCCTCGGCGTAGTCGATGCCGTCGAGGTCGGTGGCGGTGCCGAGCAGGTCTTCGAGGATTCGCCATTGCACGCGGCCGCGGCGTTGCGCTTCGGCGTAGCCGACGCGGCGGAACATCACCATCGAGTAGCGCGGCACGAAGCGCTGCGGGTGCAGGCCGGTGAGGCTGCGTTCGAGTTGCTTGAGCAGCACGAAGCGGTCGTCGGCGACCGAGTCGCGCATCTCGACGTAGTTCTCGATCGCCATGTCGGCGATGGCATCGGCATTCGGCTTGCGCCGCACGTGGAATTCGGCGAAGGCGCTTTCGAGGTCCGAGTGCGCGGCCAGCAACTGGTCGAGTTCGACGCAGTCTTCGAACGCGCAGTTCATGCCCTGGCCGTGGAAGGGCACGATGGCGTGCGCGGCATCACCGAGCAGCAGGGCGCGGCCGTCGAGATGCCACTGGTCCAGGCGCAGGGTGGCGAGCAGGCCGGTCGGGTTGCGTTCGAAATCCTGCAGGTGCTCGGGCATCAGCGGCACCGCGGACGGGAACTCGTTTGCGAAGAAATCGCGGACCGCCTCTCTCGAATCCAGCGTCGCGAAACTCGGCTGGCCGTCGTTGCCGAGGAACAGGGTGACGGTGAAGCTGCCGTCGATGTTCGGCAGCGCGATCAGCATGAAGCCGCCCCGCGGCCAGATGTGCAAGGCGTTCGCTTCGATCAGGAAGCCGCCGTCGGGCGCCGAGGGAATCTCCAGTTCCTTGTAGCTGTGGCCGAGCCATTCGATGCGCTCGCCCAGGTCGGCGACCTTGAGCATCGCCGCGCGCAGCGCCGAACCGGCCCCGTCCGCGCCGATCACGCTGTCGAACTCGGTCTGGCAATGGACGCGGTCGCTGCTCGCGAAGCGCAACTCGCGGCGGTCGAAATCGACGGACTCCAGCGCGCAGTCGAAATGGAAGCGCGCGCCGGCGTCCTCGGCGGCCTGCAGCACGCTGGTGTTGAGACGGCCGCGGTTGACCGACCAGATCACTTCGGAGTCGTCCTTGCCGTAGCGCATGAAGCGGTCGGCTTCGCCGAGCTCGTGCACCATGCGCCCGCGCATCATCACCGCCTGCGCCATCACCTCGCGTTCGAGCCCGGCCA
>CALMWD010000269.1 GCA_937873105.1 uncultured Rhodanobacteraceae bacterium | reverse complement strand
GGTCGATGCCGCCGGCCTGCTCTGGGTCGGTTCCTGGGGCGGCGGGCTGCAGCGCCACAATCCGCACAATCCGGGCTTCCAGCTGCTGCGCCACAGCGCGCTGCGGCCGGGGCGGCTGAGTTATCCGAACCTGCTCAGCCTGCTCGAACTGCGCGACGGTCGCGTGCTGGCCGGCACCACCCAGAACGGCATCGACCTCATCGATCCCGAGCGCGGCGTGATCGGCGGCTGGCGCGTCGATCCGGCGCGGCCGGACGGACTCGCCGACGGCGTCATCGGCGGCCTGGCCGAGGCCGCCGACGGCACGCTCTGGGTCGGCACCTTCCAGTCCGGCGTGCAACGCCTCGATCCGGGCGCCCGGGCCTTCCGGCATTACCTGCGCGAACACGGCCTGCCGACCCTGCAGACCGAGGCGGTCGATATCGCCCGCGACGGCCGCGTCTTCGTCGGCACCGGCGACGGCCTGGTGCGCTACGACGCCGCCGCCGACCGATTCGTCGACGTGATCGCCGAGGATGGGCATGCCCCGCGCACGCGCTTCAGCGGCATGACCGAAGGGGAAGACGGACGCCTGTGGTTCGCGTCCGCCAGCGGCCTCTACCTGCTGGAGCCGGAAGGCGAACGCCTGCGTCACTTCCGCCACGATCCGGCCGATCCCGACAGTCTGGTCAGCGACGTCGTCGCCCAGATCGCGATCGACGGTCGCGGACAGGTTTGGGTGAACACGCAGATGGGCGTCGATCGGTACCGGCGTGGTCCGGACGGTCGCGAGCGATTCGAACACGTGTCGCCGCAGATCGGCATGGCCGGCGACTCGCTCGGCAGCAACCTGCTGGTGGACGACCGCGACCGCCTCTGGTCGAGCACGGCGATGTTCGATCCGGCCACGATGCAGGTGCAGCGCCTGCATCGCGTCGACGGGCTCGACCTCGGCACGAACTGGATCGGCGCCGCGACGAAGACGCGCTCGGGCCTGCTGCTGTACGGCGGCACCAACGGACTCGGCATCATCGATCCGACCCGGTTCCGGCCCTGGTCCTTCGCGCCCGAAGTGCTGGTCACCGAGGTCGCTGTCGACGGCGCGCGCCGGCCCCGCGCGGCGGCCACGCGCGAACTGGTGCTGGCCCCGGGCGAATCGCGCTTCGACGTCGAGTTCAGCGCCAGCGACTTCTCCGCGCCGGCCCTGCACCGCTACGCCTACCGCCTGCGCGGCGACGATGCGGCGGACTGGATCGAGGTCGACGCCGACCATCGCCACGCCAGCTTCGGCAACCTGTGGCCGGGCGAGTACACCCTCGAAGTGCGCGCGACCAATCGCGTCGGATTGACCAGCGCGGCGCCGGCGCGCGTCGCCATCCGGGTGTTGCCGCAATGGTGGCAACGCGGCGCATCGATCGCCGGCATGCTGTCGCTCGGCCTGGCCGCGATCGTGCTGCTGGTGCGCTTCGCCGTCGCCCATTACCGGCGTCGCGCTGCGGCGCTGCAGGCCCTGGTCGATGCGCGCACCGCGGAACTGCGCGCGGCCTATGCCGATGTCGAACGCGCCAGCCGCACCGATCCGCTGACCGGGCTCGGCAACCGCCGCTCGCTGGAGCAGGCCCTGGCGCCGCTGGCCGAACCGGCGGCGGGCGCGCATGCACGCCGGCGCCGGCTGGCCCTGATCGTGATCGACATCGACGAGTTCAAGCAGGTCAACGACCAGCACGGCCATGCCGCCGGCGATCGCGTGCTCCAGGAGATGGCGCGGCTGATCCGACTGCACCTGCGCGAGGGCGATCTCGGCGTGCGCTGGGGCGGCGAGGAATTCCTCATCGTCGCCGAGGTCGCGGACGAACACGACGCCCTGCAGTGCGCCGAGCGCTTGCGCGCCGCGGTCGCCGCGCATCGCTTCGATCTCGGCGGCGGCATCGCGCTGCAGCGCACCTGCTCGATCGGCTTCGCCTGCCTGCCGTTCGCGCCGCAGGCGGACGCGGCGCTGCCCTGGCCGCACGTGCTCGAAATCGCCGACGCCGCCTTGTTCGACGCCAAGCACGACGGCCGCAACCGCGCCTACGGCTACGCCGCCGCCGGCCCGATCCCCGACGACTTCATCGACCGCTTCCGCGCCGCCACGCCCGAACAACGGCGCTCGCTGCCGCTGCGGCGGTTGGGTGGCTAGGAAACACGCGCTTGTCCCTAAGTGCTTCTGCGATCAGCTCTGGTCCTACATTCCTTGTGCGCCTATGGTCAGCAAGGACACCTGACACCATGAAAACTGCATGGATCTGCTGGATCACCTTGATTGCCCTGTGTTCGTGCCATCGCGATCCATCGGAGCGATTGATCGGGCACTGGCGATCGAATGAAGCCCGGACCCTCGCGGAGTTGGATCAAGCCAAGGCCGCAGGTCATTTGACCGACTGGAGCAAGAGTCGCGAGGGGATCTACAAGGAAGGATTCTTTGGCCGATTGGAGATCCTCATGGAAGCCGATCGGTCCAAGGCGTGGTTTCCCGATGAACGTCCCGAAGACGTTCCCTGGGACGCTCACATCATTCGCGATCTCGGCGACGACAGGTTCCGAATTGAACCCGCGGAAGCGAAACCCGGTGAGCCTAGCCATCGCATCCTGAAATTGCGGCGCGATGGTCAGTGTTATCAGGTCGAGTTGCCTGAGATGGGGTTCATGGAGTGGTTCTGTCGGGTCCAGTCGCGATGACAACACATGCACGCGTAGTTGGTTGCCTCGCGCCCCTCGTGAGGCGAGCGCGTGTAGATCTTCATAAACCAATGAAGCCGGCGACTCGCGTCGCCGGCTTCGTGCTTTCTGGCGCTTGGCTCAGTACTTGTATTCGAGCGAGAGCCAGAGCTTGTCGGTGTCGCGGGCGAAGTCGTCGGCGTTGTAGTGGGCGAGCTTGGCGAGGGCGGTGAAGCGCTTTGCGAAGCTGTAGCTGAGCGAGGCGTCGAACTCGGTGCCGTAGTCGGCGCCGCCGTGGTCGGCGCGGTACTGGTGCGCCGAGGCGACCCATTGCAGCTTGCCGACGGGGCCGGCGAAGGTGACGAAGCTGTCGATCAGGCCGTTGACCGGCGTGGTCAGGAACTTGTCGGCCCAGCCGTTGAAGGCGTGCAGGGTCGCAAACGGCGTCTGGAACGCATAGTGGCCGTCGCTGCCGAGCACCTCGTAGGAGAGCTTCCCGGAGTAGGCGCCGCGCGCCGCGCCGACCTCGAACAGCATGTAGTCCGCGTCGATGATCGCGGCGCCGTCGCGCCAATCGGCCTGCTGCGCGAATTCGAGCGTGTAGAGCAGCTTCCACGGCGCTTCGAGCGCATGCGCGCCGGCGAGACGGGCGCCGACGATGCGGTTCGAGCTCAGCGGCAGGTCCTCGTTCTCGACGAAGTAGGCGTAGCCGGTCAGCGTCGCCGGGCCGAACGCGTGCGAGACGTTGAGCACATGACCGCCGATGTCGTACTCGGCCAGCAGCGGGTTCGGATTGGCATGGCCGAACACGCGGTGCGCATCCTGCAGGTAGTAGTAGCGGCCGGTGGTGTTCTTGCCGAGGGTCTGCGTGAACGAGGCGGCATCGAAGGTCTGCTCGTTCTGGCGCCAGCCGACGTTGCCGAAGAAGCGGGCGTTGTCGAGGATGATGCGCTGGCGGCCGACCGCGAAACGGGTGCCTTCGACCGGCGTCCAGGCGATGCCGGCCTGGTTCCACTCGCCGCCTTCGGGGTCGGCGACGGTCGGGTACTGGGTGCGGCCGTTTGCGGTCGAGTTGTAGCCCTCGTCGAGCGCGCGCACGTCCTCCAGCTCCGCGAACAGGGTGAAGCCGAACCACGGCGCGCTCTGGTAGCCGACCCGGTTGCGCCAGGTCAGGGCGCCGGCATCGCGGGCGAACGCGTCGTCGGACACGTTCTCGGCGCGCAGGCGCGAATCGACGGTGATCTTGCCGCCGGTCAGCGCGTCGAGGAAGGACGCGGATTCCTCGGCATGGACGGAAGCCGCGGCCAGCGCCAGCGGCAATGCAGCCAATCGCAACAGGTTCATGGGAATGTCTCGAAGTGGGGAATGGGTCGGCTTCGTCGCCTTTCCCGAAACGCGCGCACGGCGCGGCTCGGGAAAAGCGAGGTGCGACTGGGTGGGGAAGCGCGGGCGCGCGGTACCCAGGCACACCTCGGCCGATCCTCCCTGCGGGCAATGCGCGTCCGCAGGGAGGGGCATCGGACTCAGTAGACGTCGTGCGCCGTGTTGAACATGTTGAACTTGCCGGTCGGCGTGATCATCTTCGGTCCCTTGATGACCTTCTTCAGCTTCAGCGTCTTGTCGTCGACGACGA
>CALMWD010000268.1 GCA_937873105.1 uncultured Rhodanobacteraceae bacterium | reverse complement strand
CCTCAAGCGCGGCGTCAATGAGCTCAAGCTGATCATGATGTGCGAGATCCCGTCGAACGCGATCCTGGCCGAGCAGTTCCTCGAGCACTTCGACGGCTACTCGATCGGCTCGAACGACCTGACCCAGCTCACGCTCGGCCTCGACCGCGACTCGGCCCTGATCGCCGACCTGTTCGACGAGCGCAACGACGCCGTGAAGGCGCTGCTCGCGATGGCCATCAAGGCCTGTCGCGCCCGCGGCAAGTACATCGGCATCTGCGGCCAGGGCCCGAGCGACCACCCCGACCTCGCAGAATGGCTGATGGACCAGGGCATCGAATCGGTGTCGCTGAATCCGGACACCGTCGTCGACACCTGGCTGCGCCTGGCCAAGCATCGCCAGGGTTGATCCGGGCATGAACGCCGCGCCCGCTCCGTCCCGGGTCACCCTCGTGATGACCACACGGGAGCGGCATGCGCTCAGCCTGCGCGCCATCGACAGCGTGCGCGCGAATACCGCGCCGCCGTTCCGGTTCATTTATCTCGACGTGCAATCGCCTGCGATGCTGAGGGCCGAATTGCAGTCGCGCGCCGCAGCCGGACAGATCGAGCTGCGCAGCTTCGATGAGCCGCTGTGGCCGCAGGCGGCGCGTCGCCGCATCCTGGACGATCTCTCCGGCGACCATGTCGTGTTCATCGACAACGACGTCGTGGTCGAACCGGGCTGGCTCGACGCGCTGCTGCGTTGCGCGGACGAGACCGGCGCCGGCATCGTCGCGCCGTTGTACCTCTGGAGCGATGGCGTCGGACGCCCGACGATCCACATGGCGGGCGGACGCATCGCCGCGCAGGAGACGCCCGAGGGTCGCGTGCTCGACGAGTCGCATCACCTGATGAATGCCGATCCCGAGCGCGAAGTCCTGGTGCGGCGCCGCTGCGACTTCGCCGAGTTCCATTGCATGCTGGTGCGACGCTCGCTGCTTCACGATCCGCGCATGCTCGACCCCGACATCCGCTGCGTGCACGAGCACATCGACACCGCCCTGGTTGCCGGCGAACTCGGGGCCGAGATCTGGTTCGAACCGGCCGCCCGCGTCACCTATCTCGCTTTCGCGCCCTATACGCTCGACGACCTGCCGATGCTGCGCTCGCGCTGGGACGCGAGCGAGGGCGAAGCCAGCATCGCCGCGTTCGTCCGCAAGTGGCGGGTGATCGACGATGCCCGCTCCTTCGGCGGCGTGCGCCAGTTTCTCGATCGGCACGTGGCCCGGATCGACCCGATCCGCCCGGCGCTGCGCGAGCGGCCGGCGCAGTCGATGCCGATGCGGCGCGACGAACTGGCGCAAACACGCTCCGACCTGCTCGATCTGGCCCAGGTACACGGCTATTCCGGGAGCGATCTGCGTTCGCTCTCCGATGCCTGCGCCCGTGCGCAACTCGTCATGAATGCCGGATACCGGCCGTGCGGACGACCGTTCCTGAACCATCTGATCGGCACCGCCAGCGCGCTGGTCCGTTACGGGTTCCGCATCGACGTGGTCGTCGCCGGCCTGTTGCACGCGGCCTACACGCATTGCCCGCCCGTCCAGTCGGGCGCCGCCGCGGCGGTGGCGCAGATCGAGATGCTGCTCGGCGGCCGCGACAGCGCGGTGGAACGCCTGGTGCACGACTACACCTTGCGCGAATCGCAGCATGCGGCGATCGCGCTTGATCGTGTCGGCGACCTGACGACCCACGAAGCCGAACTGCTGATGCTCGTGGCGGCGAACGAACTCGACATGCACCTGAGCGGCGAGATTCGTTACACGGGCCGGGCCGACACCCTCGCACCGCCGATGCTCGACGCCATCGAGGCGGTAGCCGTGCGACTGGGGGCGCCGGGACTCGCCGCCGGTCTGCGTCGCTGCGTCGCCGGATCGGCCGCGGCCGCGCCGGCCCTCTTGACCGGCGCCGCGGTCAGCTATCGCATCGGCGGCCGCACGCCGGGGGCGATGCCGATGGTCGGCGAACTGCCGCGTTTCCTTGCCGAACGCGCGCGCGGCGCGGCCCGCCGAGGTTGACGCGAAGCGACCTCGCCGCTAACATTCGAACGCCTGTTTGAAGCGTTCGAGCGAGCCGCCCGGATGCCTTCCGGGCCTCGCGTTCCCACCGTCGCCCAGGCGCCCATCGTGATCAATCCCCACTTCTCGACCAAAGAACGCATCCTCAGTGCGGCCGAAGACCTGTTCGCCAAATCCGGCTTCGCCGGCGCCTCGCTACGCCAGGTGACCTCGGCCGCCAACGTCAACCTGGCCGCGGTGAACTACCACTTCGGCTCCAAGGAAAACCTGATCAACGAGCTGTTCAAGCGCCGGCTCGACGAACTCACCGCGACCCGTATGGGCGCGCTCGAGAAAGTCCGCGCCTCGCGCCAGCCGACGCTGGAATCGGTGCTGGAAGCCTTCGTGCTGCCGGCGCTGTCGCTGGCTTCGGATCGTGGTGGCGGTTCGTCCTTCGTGCGCCTGCTGGCGCGCGCTTTCGCCGAACACGACCAGCGCCTGCGCCGCTTTGTCTCCGACAACTACGGCCACGTGCTGAAGGAATTCGCGAAGACCATCGCGCACCTGCTGCCGCACCTGTCCAAGGACGCGCTCTACTGGCGTCTCGATTTCGTGAGCGGCGCCTTGACCTACGCCATGTCCGACTTCGGCATGATCAAGAAGCCCGCCGGCGTCAGCGACGAACAGCATCGCCGCACCGCCGCCGAACATTTCGTCCGCTTCGCAGCCGCCGGGCTGCGGGCGCCGTGACTCCCTCCCCCACCGGAAGCTCCCATGACTGACGCAACGCTCCGAATCCGCCGGGCTGCCGTGCTCGGCGCCGGCGTGATGGGCGCGCAGATCGCCGCGCACCTCGCCAATGCCAATGTCGAAGTCCTGCTCTTCGACCTGCCCGCGAAGGAAGGCGATCCGAACGGCATCGTCAACAAGGCCATCGCCAATCTCGGCAAGCTGAGCCCGACGCCGCTGGCGATGAAGTCGAAGGCCGCCGAGATCGTCGCCGCCAACTACGAACAGCACCTGCCCCTGCTGGCCCACTGCGACCTGGTGATCGAAGCGATCGCCGAGCGCATGGACTGGAAGCACGACCTCTACCGCAAGATCGCCCCGCACCTGAAGGACGACGCGGTGATCGCCAGCAACACCTCGGGCCTGCCGATCCACAAGCTCGCCGAAGGCCTGCCGGCGGAACGCCACGAACGCTTCTGCGGCGTGCACTTCTTCAACCCGCCGCGCTACATGCACCTGGTCGAGCTGATCCCGATCCGCGCGACCGCGCCGGCCATCCTCGATGCGCTCGAATCCTTCCTGACCACGACGCTCGGCAAGGGCGTGGTGCGCGCCAAGGACACCCCGAACTTCATCGGCAACCGCATCGGCGTGTTCTCGATGTTGGCCGCGATGCATCACACCGAGAAGTTCGGTCTCGGCTTCGATGTGGTCGACGCCCTCACCGGTCCGGCCATCGGCCGCCCGAAATCGGCGACCTACCGCACCGCCGACGTGGTCGGACTCGACACGATGGCCCATGTCATCAAGACCATGGCCGACACCTTGCCGGACGATCCGTGGCATGCACATTTCGCCGCGCCGGCCTGGCTGAAGGCGCTGATCGAGAAGGGCGCGCTCGGCCAGAAGGCCGGCGCCGGCATCTTCAAGAAGGCGGGCAAGGACATCCAGATGATCGACCTGGCGCAAGGCGCCTACGTCGCGCAGACCGGCAAGGTCGTGCCCGAGGTCGAAGCCATCCTGAAGATCAAGAATCCGGCCGAGAAGCTGGCCGCGCTGCGCAACTCGGCGGAGCCGCAGGCGCAGTTCCTGTGGGCCTGCTTTCGCGACCTGTTCCACTACACCGCCTTCCACCTGGAAGCGATCGCCGACAACGCCCGCGACGTCGATTTCGCGATCCGCTGGGGCTACGGCTGGGCCCAGGGTCCGTTCGAGACCTGGCAGGCCGCGGGCTGGAAGCAGATCGCGGAATGGATCCAGGCCGACATCGCGGCCGGCAAGGCCATGTCCAGCGCCGAATTGCCGGCCTGGGTGCTGGATCCGAGCCGCGCCGGCGTGCATGCCGCGCACGGTTCCTATGCGCCGCGCGACAACACCTATCGTGCCCGCAGCAAGGCGCCGGTCTACCAGCGCCAGCTGTTCCCGGACCCGCTGCTCGGCGAGCTGCCGCACCCGGGAACGACCGTGTTCGACACCCCGGACGCGCGCATGTGGCACCAGGGCGACGACATCGCCATCCTGAGCTTCAAGACCAAGATGAACACCGTCGGCAGCGGCGTGCTCGATGCCATCCACCGCGCCGTCGACGAAGCCGAACGCGGCTTCAAGGGCCTGGTGATCTGGCAGCACGGCGAACCCTTCAGCGCCGGCGCCGACCTCACCGGCGCGATGGGCGCGCTGCAGGCCGGCAAGCTGGCCGAGTTCGAGGCCATGATCGACCGCTTCCAGCAGACCTCGATGCGCATCAAGCATTCGCTGGTGCCGGTCGTCTGCGCGGTACGCGGCATGGCGCTTGGCGGCGGCTGCGAGTTCCAGATGCATTCGGCGCGCACCGTCGCGGCGCTGGAAAGCTACATCGGCCTGGTCGAAGCCGGCGTCGGCCTGCTGCCTGCGGGCGGCGGACTCAAGGAACTGGCCGTGCGCTGCGCCCAGAAGGCCGAGGGCGGCGACCTGTTCCCGTTCCTGCAGAAGGCCTTCCAGGCGGTGGCGATGGCGACCGTCTCCGGTTCCGCGCTCGAAGCCAAGGAACTCGGCCTGCTGCGCGCCTCCGACGTGGTCGTGTTCAACAGCCATGAACTGCTGTACGTCGCGAAGAACGAGGCCCGCGCGCTGTACGAGTCCGGCTATCGCCCGCCCCTGCCGGCGCGTGCGATCCCGGTCGCCGGCGACACCGGCACCGCGTCGCTGCGCATGATGCTCGTGAACATGCTCGAAGGCCGCTTCATCTCGGAGCACGACGCCGAGATCGGGCGCCGCATCGCCGACACGCTCTGCGGCGGCGAGATCGAGCGCGGCTCCGGCGTCGACGAACAATGGTTCCTCGACCTCGCACGCAAGCATTTCGTCGCGCTGGCGCAGATGCCGAAGACGCAGGAACGCATCCTGCACACGCTCAAGACCGGCAAGCCGCTGCGCAACTGATCGAATCCGGAGAATCCCATGTCCAAGCCAATCCAGGATTGCTACATCGTTGCCGCGAACCGCACGCCGGTCGGCAAGGCGCCGCGCGGCGTGTTCAAGAACACCCGACCGGACGACCTGCTTGCGCACAGCCTG
>CALMWD010000267.1 GCA_937873105.1 uncultured Rhodanobacteraceae bacterium | reverse complement strand
GACGTCCTGCGCCGCATCCTCGCCCGCGCCATCGCCTCGGGCGTGCCGCCGCACCGCCTGCGTATCGAGAGCACCGAAGGCGCCCTGCTCGAGAACCCGCTCGACATCCGCGAGGCGCTGACCCAGCTGCGCCAGCAGGGCATCCTGGCCTCGCTCGACGACTTCGGCACCGGCTATTCCTCGCTGTCCTACCTGCACCAGTTCCCGATCCACGCGCTCAAGATCGACCGCAGCTTCGTCGCCGACCTGCGCCCCGGGCTGCCGCGCGGCAACACCGCGATCGTGCGCGCCATCCTCGCCCTCGCCCGCTCGCTGAACATCGAGGTCGTCGCCGAAGGCATCGAAACCAGCGCCCAGCGCGAAGCCCTGCTCGAACTCGGCTGCCGCTACGGCCAGGGCTTCCTCTTCGCCCACCCGCGCCCGGCCCAGGACTTCCCGCCGATCAAGCGCCCAGGCTGAGGTCGAAGGCTTCGACGCGGTCGAGGCGGATCTTGTTGGCGAACAGCGAGAACGCGAGCATGCCGGCGAGGCCGTTGGCCTTCTGCACCCAGGGCGGCAGGTACAGCGGCGGCGCGATGTAGCCGTTGTCGAACCAGGGTTCGAGCGCGATGACATCGTGCAGGGTCATCTTGCCGGCGAACAGGTTGCGGCACAGTTTCAGCTTCTGCTGCTTCAGCGCCCAGCGGAAGAAGGTGTGCACCGAGAGCAGGCCGTGCAGGTAGACCGTGTCCTTGGTGAAGGCGGCGCCGCCCTCGACCGGCACGCCGCGGAAGATGCGTGCGGCCGAGGCGAAGCTGTCGTGCTCGTTCTGGCCGGCGTCGAGGAAGAAGCGGAACACCTCGATGAAGTCGGCGCCGTTCTGGGCCAGGTCGATGGCGAGGATGCGCAGCGAGATGCGCTTCATGCGCTGGATGTCGATGGCGCCGGTGATCAGTTCGGCGAAGGTCGCCAGGCCTTCCTGGGTCGCGGTGATGCGCGGCGAGTTGCGCGCCATCGAGGCCAGATGCGGCTGCGCGCGACCGTTCAGCGCGGTCAGCGAATGCACGAAGGCCTCGTGTTCGAGCAACTGGTGGCGGTCGTATTCGGTGAAGCCGGTATCGGCGCGCAAACGAATGCGCGTGGTGCCGGCGGCCGCCTTCGCGGTGAGTTTCGGATCGATCTCGACGCGCACGTGGTGGTGCACGAAGAAGGCATCGAGCCGATCCTGCAGCTCTTCCTGCATGGTGCCGGCCGAGATCACGTAATCGGCCTCGACGGTCGCCAGTTCCTTCGACAGCTCGTCGGCCAGGTCGATGAAATGCCGGGCGGCGTCGATGTTGTGGTAGTCGGAACCGGGCAGGAAGTCGCCGGGCTTGCCGTACAGCGCCGCCGAGTGCACGCCGACGTCGCGGGTGCCCACCGACTCCAGCAAGCGCGTGGCGATCTCCCAGGACTCGGCCGTGCGCCGCACGTAGCCGCCGATCGGGTGGTCCTCGGCCGCGCGCGCCTCGTGCTGGATCGCGTCCAGTTCCTCGCGCACCGCGCTGTAGTCGTATTCGGCGTAGTCGATCTTCGGCAGTTCGAGGCGACCGCCGTGCCAGCGCGACAGGAACCTGCGTTGTGCCGAGGCCGGCCAGCTGATCGCTTCGAGCAGGCGAATGCCGCGCACCGCCTCGACCAGGCGCCGATCCAGCGCCGCGAAGTAGGCGAGGTCGGCGGGGTCGTGCATCAGCGCTTGCCGTACTTGTCGACCAGTCGCGCGCCGAGCGCCTTCTGCTGGACGCGGGCGGCGGCGCGTTTGGCCGGATCGTTGGCGCGCGCGCGCGCGGCGTCGCGTTCGGCCTTGAGCTTGAGGTAGTTCGCGTAGCGCTCGGCCGCGATGCGCCCGTCCTCGATCGCCGCACGCACGGCGCAGCCCGGCTCCTTGCCGTGCGCGCAGTCGCGGAAGCGGCACTGGCCGGTCAGGTCCTCGATGTCGGCGAAACTGGTCTCCTCGACCGCCTCTTCGCCGGTGAGCTTGATCTCGCGCATGCCCGGCGTGTCGATGATGCAGGCGCCGCCCGGCAATTCGATCAGGGCGCGCCAGGTCGTGGTGTGGCGACCGCGCGAATCGTGCTCGCGCACTTCGCCGGTGCGCATCTTTTCGGTGCCGAGCAGGGTGTTCGTCAGCGTCGACTTGCCGGCGCCGCTCGACCCGACCAGGACCAGGGTGTCGCCGGGCCGCATCCAGCCGGACAACAAGGCGACCTCGTCGCGGTCCTTGGCATTGATCGCGTACACCGCGGCATGGGCGCCGGCGAGCTGCTGCACTTCGGCGCGCTTGGCGGCGAGGTCCTCGGCCCGGTCGGCCTTGGTCAGCACAATGACCGGCGTGGCGCCGGATTCACCGACGATGGCGAGGTAACGTTCGATGCGGCGCGGGTTGTAGTCGCCGTCGAGCCCGCAGACGATCAGCACGGTGTCGATGTTGGCGGCGATGATCTGCTCGCGCCCGGTCTCGCCAGCGGCGACGCGGCGCAACTGGCTGCGACGCGGCAGCAGCGCTTCGATCTGCCATTCCTCGTTGATCGCCGGGCTCATCCAAACCCAGTCGCCGACCGAGGGGCGGATCGCGTCCTCGCGGTCCTTGCGCCGCGCCGAAGATTTCGTGCGCGCCCACAACACCGCGGTGCCGTCATGCACCTCGAAGGCGTTGCGATGCTGCACGATCACCCGCGCCAGCTTCGCCTCGGGGAACGGCGGCGGCGGGAGGCTGGGCTCGCGCCAGCCGATGCGGCGCAGCGGCACGGTGGGTTCGGGTGGAGTCATGGCGCGATTGTAGGCAGGCCGGCGCATGCGCGCACTTCACCGCGGCGGGCGTAAGCTCGGCCCTGGAGGTGAGCATGCGCATCCTGATCTCGCTGTTGCTGGCGCTGTCCGGCCTGAGTTTCCTCGGCTTCGGCATCGCCTTCCTGATCGCGCCGACGGACACGCTGGCGCTCGCCGGGGTCGTCACCGCAGGCGCGATCGCGGCCACCGAACTGCGCGCTTTCTACGGCGGTGTCGAGGTGGCCCTCGGGGCGCTCATCGTGTATTGCGCGACACGCGCGTCGCGCTGGAGCGACGGCTTGTGGCTGACCCTGGCGTGTTACGGGGCGATCGGCCTCACGCGCCTGGCCGGCATGGCCATCGACGGCAGCGATTCGTTCTTCCTGCGCTTCGCCGCCGCCACCGAGATCGGCTTCGCGGTGCTGTCCATGCTGGCCTTGCGGGCACTGTCGCGCCAACGCAAACGCTGAAAGGGCGCGGGCACCATCCCTGTACCCGCGGCCTTGGGGGAACTCAGGGCGCGCTGCGCGCCGCGTCCGGCACCAGGTTGGCGGAGGTGCGGTTCACGATCGTGACCGGGTCGCCGTCGCTGAGCTGGGCCTGGCCCAGGCTGACCACCTGGGCGTCGGGCGCGAGGCCGTCGAGCAACTGCACCCAGCCGTCCTGTTCGCCGCCGAGCACGACCGGCTGGCGATGCGCCTTGCCGTCGGCGATTGCGAACACTGCGGCGCGGCGGCCGTCCATCATCACCGCCGACTTCGGCAGCAGCAGCGCGTCGGCGATGCGTTCGCGCTCGATCGCGATGCGCACGAACTGGCCCGGGCGCAGCGGCGTGTCGGCTTCCTCGACGTCGATGCGCACGTTGGCGGTGCCGCTGGCGGCGTCGACCACGGCGCCGATGCGTTCGACCGTGCCGATGAACTCGCCGTCGCGGAAGGCGTCGGCACGGATCGCGACCGGCTGTCCGGCGCTCAGGCCGGCCAGTTCCTTCTCGGGCACCGGCAGGTCGGCGACGAGGTCGTCGAAGTCGGCGATCTCGAAGGCCGGGCCGTTCGGGGCCAGCCACTGGCCCTGCTTGATGTGGCGGCGGGTGATGACGCCGGCGTAGGGCGCGCGGATCTCGCTCTTGCTCAGGCTCAGCGCGGCCAGGTCGACCGCGGCGCGCTGGGCGTCGCGTTCGAAGCGCGCGCGCTCGGCGGCGTCGGCGGCGATCATGTGCTTGTCGAGCAGCAGGTGGGCGCGCTCGGCCTCGTGGTCGAGGCGCTTGGCCACGCTGTGGGTTTGGGCCAAGGCCAGGCGGGCGCGTTCGCCGTCGATGCGCGCCAGCACCTGGCCGGCGACGACGCGGTCGCCTTCCTCGACGTAGATCTTGAGCACCTCGCCACCGTTCTCGCTGACCAGGCTGGCGGCGCGCTCGGCGGCCAGGGTGGCGGTGCCGGTGAAACTGCGCACCAGCTCGCCCCGTTTCGGCTGCACGGCTTCCACCGCGACCGCCGTGTCGATGCCGTCGGCGGCGGCAGCCGGCTTGGCGTCGCTCTGGCTGCAGCCGCTCAGGCCGGCCCCGAGCAGCGAGGCAATCGCGATTGAAATCAGCAACTTGCGCATGTCAGTGATACTCGGTTTCGGTCTCGTGGGCGACGTCGGCGGCGGTCCGGGCCTCGGCTTCGGTGTCGTGCCAGACCTTGTCCATCACGTCCATCAGGGCTTCGAACAGGACCTTCTCAAACGCGTTCATGACGCTCTCCTTCGGTGTTGTATGCAACCATAACACCATGACAGTTCGACGCCATAGGCCGGACGTCATGTCGCGGTATTGGTTGCCGCACATTCAGATGAAGCGGGAAGAGGGAAGGTTTCCCGCCATTGGTCATGGGTGACGAGAGTTGGGGCCGGAAGCGGTCAGGCCGGGCCGGGCAAACTGCGGGCAGTTCGGCGACGAGGCGGTTTTCGGTGCGGCTGGAACACGCACTCGGTTTGCGCTTGGTTACGATCCGGCGAGATCACGACACGACGAGCACCCCATGCAGCACCAGATCGAGACCGCCACGCGCCTGACCGAAGTCCGCTACGAGATCCGCGGCGAACTGGCCCGGCGCGCCCTGGAGCTGGAGCAGCAGGGTCGGCAGATCGTGAAGCTCAACATCGGCAATCCCGGCCTGTTCGGCTTCGAGACCCCGACCCACCTGCGCGACGCGATCCGCGAACACCTGCCGAAGTCCGACCCGTATTGCCACCAGCAAGGCCTGGCCGCGGCACGCGAGGCGATCGCGATGCGCGAGATCGCGCGCGGCGCCCCGAATGCGTCGCCCGACGGCGTCTTCGTCGGCAACGGCGTGTCCGAACTGATTGATCTTGCGCTGCGCGGCCTGCTCAATCCGGGCGACGAGGTGCTGGTGCCCTCGCCCGACTATCCGCTGTGGACCGCCGCCGTCATCCTCAACGGCGGCCAGGCCGTGCACTATCCCTGTCGGCCCGAGCACGGCTTCGTGCCGGACATCGCCGACATCGAGGCGCGCATCACGCCGCGCACGCGCGCCATCGTCGTGATCAACCCGAACAACCCGACCGGCGCCGTGTATCCGCGCGCCCTGCTCGAGCAGATCGCCGAACTCGCCGCGCGCCACCGCCTGGTGGTGATGGCCGACGAGATCTACGACGAGATCCTGTACGACGGCGCCGCGTTCGTGCCGATGGCCACGGTCGCGACCGAGACCGTGTGCCTGACCTTCTCCGGCCTGTCGAAGGTGCATCGCGCCTGCGGCTGGCGCGTCGGCTGGCTCAGCCTGTCCGGTTACCTGAAGCGTGCGCAGGACTATCGCCATGCGCTCGACCTGCTGGCGGCGCTGCGCCTGTGCAGCAACGTGACCGCGCAGTGGACGATCCAGCCGGCCTTGTTCGGCCCGAACACCATCGATGCGCTGACCGCGCCCGGCGGTCGACTGCATGCGACGCGCCGCGCCGTGGTCGAGGCCTGCGCGCGCAGTCGCTTCCTCACGCTGGTCGAACCGAGCGGCGCGCTGTATGCCTTCCCGGGCGTGGACACGACTCTGCTGCCCGGCTTCGACGACCACCGTTTCGCGCTCGAACTGCTCGAATCCGAGGACGTGTTGCTCGTGCCCGGCAGCAGCTTCAACGTGCCCTACCGCACCCACTTCCGCCTGACCCTGCTGCCGCAGGCCGAACTGGTCGACGACGTCTTCGCTCGCATCGAACGCGCGCTCGAACGCGCCTCGCGCGCCGCGCACCTGCAGCAGGCGGTGGCGTGAGCGCGGCGACCTACCTCGCCCTCGGCGATTCCTACACGATCGGCGAGGCGGTGCCGGCATCGG
>CALMWD010000266.1 GCA_937873105.1 uncultured Rhodanobacteraceae bacterium | reverse complement strand
TCTCAACGCGAAACTCGCCACGCTGAGCGCCGGCGAACGCATCGACTGGGCACTGGCGCATTTGCCCGGGGAACATGTGTTGTCGTCGAGCTTCGGTGCGCAGGCGGCAGTGTCCCTGCACATGGCGGTGGTGCGGCGTCCGGACATCCCGGTGGTGCTGGTCGACACCGGCTACCTGTTCCGCGAGACCTGGGATTTCGTGCACGAACTGAGCGCGCGTCTGCGCCTGAATCTGCACGTCTATCGCGCCGCGATCACGCCGGCCCAGATGGAAGCGCAGTTCGGCGAACTCTGGACCCAGGGCAAGGACGCGATCCGCCTGTACAACCGCATCCGCAAGGTCGAGCCGATGCAGCGCGCGCTGGCCGAACTCAACGCCGGCACCTGGATCACCGGCATCCGCCGCAGCCAGTCCGACAGCCGCGCCGACATCGACTTCCTCACGCTGCGCGACGGTTGCTTCAAGCTGCACCCGCTCGCCGACTGGCGCGACCGCGACATCTGGACCTACCTGCAAGCCCACGACCTGCCATACCACCCGCTCTGGCACCAGGGCTACGTCAGCATCGGCGATACCCACAGCACCACGCGCTGGCACGAGGGCATGCGCGAAGAAGACACGCGCTTTTCAGGGTTGGTGCGCGAGTGCGGCTTGCACGCGTGAGGTGATGCGGATCAGGTCTTGATCGTGTTTGCGCAGTCGCTGGATAGGGAACCCACGCTTGATGCTCAAGGCGCATCGCACCAAATCCGGCTTCTAACGTTCACCGTGCATTGCGAACTCCGCAATCTGCTGAGCTTCCTGAACAGTCATTCCTTGATGGAAGTGGACTGCAAGCGGATGGTCAACGGATTGAAGTTCCAGATGTGGCCGGGAGCCGCCATTTCTCGGTCTCACGTTTGTCTTCAGATTTATTGTGTCGGGGTAGTAAGGAAGTCGGTTGCTGAACCAGCCAAAATAACTATCCGATTCATCGTGCTCGCCCCATGTTGAGACATATCGGTCAAAGCTCTCTTTGCTGAGGGAAACCCAGACACCCCAAAGAAAGGATTCCTCCACACCGTGGATCGGAAGCTCCAGTACGACGCGGGCGAAATAGTCTGTTCCCTCGGGGTGTTCGATCCAACACAAGTCGTCGTTGATCGTTGCAATGGATTGCTTGTCCTGCTCTGAAAGCACATCGAAGTGCATCGGAGCCTTGTATCCGAAACTCGGCGAACCTTCGTGTCTCTGCCCGCAGCATGAGCATGTAAACGCAAATATCGCAGCCATTGTTGCAGTGGCGCTCGCTTCTTCTCCGATGATGCGGTCGGAGTTCTGGCGCGAGATGATAACCGAGCGTTCGAGGTCGGCAGCATGTGATTGCTCGGGCATCATTGTCGTCTGGATGATTTCAGGACTTCGCCCATGCCACGCCGCTACGTCACCGTCGATGTGTTCACCGATCAGGCCTTCGGCGGCAATCCGCTGGCGGTGGTGCTGGATGCGGAAGGATTGAGTGATGCGCAGATGCAGGCGATCGCGCGCGAGTTCGGGTATTCGGAATCGACCTTCGTGCTGCCGCCGCGCGATGCCGCGAACACGGCGCGGGTGCGGATCTTCACGCCGACACGCGAGGTGCCGTTCGCGGGGCATCCGAATGTCGGCACGGCCGTGGTGCTGGCGCGGGAATGGACGCGGGCCGGGCGAGCGGTGCCGGAGTACTTCGTGTTCGAGGAGGACGCGGGTCGGGTGCCGGTCGCCTTGAAGAAGCCAGCCGATGTGGTTGTCGCGGCCGAATTGCGCGCGCCGGAACGTTTGTCGGTCGGTGCGACGGTGTCGATCGCCGATGCGGCGGCTTGCCTGGGTCTCGCGGTGAGCGACATCTGCATCGACGATCATGTGCCCTGCGTCGCGTCGGTCGGATTGCCGTTCCTGATCGTCGAGCTCGCCTCGCGCGACGCGCTGCGCCGGGCATCGGCCGATCGCGGCGTGCATGCGCGGGTGCTGCCGCCGATCGACGTCGATGGCGTCTACGCCTACGTGCGTGGCGCGAATGCGGGCGAATGGCATGCGCGCATGTTCGCGCCACTCGACGCCATGCCCGAGGACCCGGCGACCGGCAGCGCCAGCGCGGCGATGATCGCGCTGCGGACCGCGTTGCCGAACGCGGGCGAGGGCGAACACGCGTGGCAGATCCGCCAGGGCGAGGACATGGGGCGGCCAAGCCGATTGCTGGGCCGCACCATGCGGGAATCCGGTGAAGTCGCGTCCGTGCATGTCGGCGGCGGTGCGGTCGTGATGATGGAAGGCGCGTTGCACGTCTGACGCGGCAGGACGCGGGCTTCGGAAAATTCGCAGGCGCGCGCGAGCCGCTTGCGGAGCCACGCTTCCGAAGCGCGCCGAGGCGACGCGATGGTCCGATGCCGAGAATGGTTCCTGTCCGGTGAGCACGCCGGCGCCCACTCCAACCACGCAAAGGAAACCACGCCATGAACTTCATCAAGTCCCTCGTCCTCGGCCTGTCGCTGTCGCTGGCTTCGCTCGCCGCCTTCGCCGCCCAGATCAACCTCAATACCGCCAGCGCCGCCCAGCTCGAAACCCTGAACGGCATCGGCGCCGCCAAGGCCGAGGCCATCGTCGACTTTCGCAAGGAACACGGCGCGTTCAAGTCGGTGGACGAGCTCGCCAAGGTCAAGGGCATCGGCCAGAAGACCGTCGACAAAAACCGCGACCAGATGACCGTCGCCGCGAAGTGATCGCCCTCATCAACGCATGAACCGGACGCCCGCCTTGTGCGGGCGTTTGGCGTTCAGATCTGGAACTCGCCCACCGGCGCGGGTTTGCTCAGGTCTTCGCGTTCGCGCCAGGTCTGCGGTGCGATGCGCAGGGGTTCGCCGTCGGCCAGGGCGCGGCGCAGATCGCGCAGATCGATGGCCGGAATGAGCGTGCGGATCAGCGCTTCGGCGTAGTCGCGCAACACGCGGTCCTTGCGGATCAGCAACCAGGTCGTGCATTCCGGGAACAGGCCATGGGCGGGCAGGGCGACGAGGTCCGAGTCGCTCGCGTCGACCGCCATCTCGGCGAGGATGCCGACGCCCATGCCGGTGCGCACGTAGGTCTTGATGAGGTCGGCGTCGCGCGCGGTCACGCCGATCTCGGGCGTCAGCCCGGCCTCGTGGAAGGCGCGGCGCAGCGACGAGTCCGGGGCGCGGCTGGATTCGTAGGAGATCAGCGGATACGCGGCGAGATCGGCCAGCGTCAATGCACGTTCGAGTTCGGTCAGGGCGTGGCCGCGCGGCACCAGCACGACCCGTTCCCAGCGAAAGATCGGCAGGGTGAGGTCGGCCTGCGGCGGCGTGCCGGAACTGCTGACGATGGCGATGTCGGCCTCGCCCTTGTCGTGGCGCGCGACGGTCTCGGCGTCGCCGCCGGGCGCGACGTGCAGCGCGACCTGGGGGAAGCGTTGCTTCAGCGCCGCCAGCGGACGCGGCAGCACGTAGCGCGCCTGCGTGTGCGTGGTCGCGATCAGCAGTTCGCCCTGGGCCTCGCGGCGCAGGTTGGCAGCCACGGCACGGATGTTCGCGGCCTCGGCGAGCACGACGCGCGCATGCTTGAGCACACGTTCGCCGGCCGGCGTGATCGAGGTGATGCTGCGCGCACGCCGCGTGAACAGCTGGAAGCCGAGTTCGTCCTCGAGCTGCTTGAGCTGTTTCGACAGCCCGGGCTGGGTCGCGTGCACCTTGGCCGCGGCCTGGGTGATGTTGAGGTTGGAGTCGGCGATGGCGACGATGAAGCGCAGTTGCGTCAGGGTCATGAATATCTTCGCATCGCGATGAAGGGATGAATTCAACCTAGCGGCGACGGCTGGAGTTGTAAAGCCAGTGCGGCTCATGCGCTGAAGGCATAAGGCCAGTCCGGGTCGGCATTTCCGAAATCGGTTCGACAGACCTAGCTTGGGATCATGAGCGCCAGCCCTGCCACGACGAACGCTACCCGCCTGTTCCCGATGTTCGCGGACCTGCGTGATCGGCGCGTGCTCGTGGTCGGCGCCGGTTCGGTGGCGGCGCGCAAGATCCGCGCCTTGCTCGACACCGGCGCGTCGATCATCGTGGTCGCCTTGCATGCCGGCGACGAGGTCGCGGCGCTGGCCGGCGAAGGCCGCGTCGAACTCGTCATCGCGGCCTTCGCCGAGCACCGGCTCGACGACGCATGGCTGGTGGTCGCGGCCACCAACGACGCCGCCACCAATGCCCGCATCGCCGCCGCGGCCGAGGCGCGCCGCGTGTTCGCGAACGTGGTCGACGATTCGGCCCTGTCGAACGTGCAGCTGCCGGCGGTGGTGCAGCGCGGTCGCCTGCAGGTCGCGATTTCCTCCGCCGGCGCGGCGCCGATGCTGGCCCGGCATCTGCGTGCACGCATCGAGACCGTGCTGGACGATTCGTTGGGCGACCTGCTCGAACTGTTCGAACGCCATCGCGAGGCGATCCGCGCGCGCTGGTCGGATCTGGCCCAGCGCCGCCGCTGGTTCGAGCGCGTGTTGGCGGGCGTCGTGCCGCAATTGGTGCGGGCCAAGCAGCACATCGCCGCCGACGTCGCATTGCAGGACGCGCTGGGCGAGTCGGACGGGATCGGCGCGGCCGGATCGGTGCTGCTGGTCGGCGCCGGTCCCGGCGATCCGGGATTGTTGACGCTGCGCGCGCTGCGCGCCCTGAACGAGGCCGACGTGATCCTGCATGACCAGCTCGTCAGCGCCGAGGTGCTCGCCTTGGCGCGTCGCGATGCGCAATTCATCGATGTCGGCAAACAGGCCGGACATCACCGCGTCGACCAGGACGGCATCCACGCCCTGATGGTCGAACACGCGCGACGCGGTGCGCGCGTCGTGCGCCTGAAGGGCGGCGCTCCCTTCGTGTTCGGTCGCGGCGGCGAAGAACTGCAGGCGCTGCGCGCGGCCGGCATCCGCTACGAGGTCGTGCCGGGCATCACCGCGGCCAATGCCTGCGCCGCTTATGCCGGCATTCCGCTGACGCACCGCGAGCATGCGCAGTCGGTGCGACTGGTCACCGCGCATTGCGAGCAATCCGCCGATCGTCTGGATTGGGCCGGGCTGGCGCAGGATCGGCAGACGCTGGCGTTCTATATGGGCGTGGCCGGGCTGGAACGCATCCGCGATCGCCTGATCGCGCACGGCCGTGCCGCCGGTACGCCCTTCGCCCTGGTCGAGAACGGCAGCCGCCCGGAACAGCGCGTGATCACCGGCACGCTGGCCGACTTGCCGGAGGTCGCACGCACGCATGCCGTGCGTTCGCCGGCGCTGCTGATCCTCGGCGAAGTCGCGGCCCTGGCGGCCGAACTGCACTGGTTCGGCGCCGCGCCGCTGGAAGGCCGATGTCGCGCCCTGCCGACGCCTTCACTTCCGCTCGACCGTGCCGCCTGATATCCCTCGTCCCCACTTCCCGGGAGCATCGCCATGACGATCTACCACTCCATCCTCGACACCATCGGCAACACCCCGGTCGTGAAGCTGCATCGCCTCGCGCCGAAACACGTCGAACTCTACGTCAAGGTCGAGGCCTTCAATCCGGCCGGTTCGGTGAAGGACCGCCTCGCGCTGGCCATCGTGCTCGATGCCGAGCAGCGTGGCCTGCTGAAGCCCGGCGACACCATCATCGAGGCGACCTCGGGCAATACCGGCGTCGCGCTCGCGGCGGTTGCGGCGGCGCGCGGCTACAAGTTCGTCGCGGTGATGACCGAGACCTTCTCGATCGAACGCCGCAAGCTGATCCGCGCCTACGGCGCCAAGGTCATCCTCACCCCGGCGACGGAACGCGGCAGCGGCATGGTCCGCCGCGCCGAGGCGCTGGCCGCGCAGCACGGCTGGTTCCTGGCCCGGCAGTTCGCCAACCCCGCCAATCCCGCCTACCACCGCAGCACCTCGGCCGCCGAAATCCTGCGCGATTTCGCCGGGCGCCGGCTCGACCACTTCGTCACCGGTTGGGGCACCGGCGGCACCCTCACCGGCGTCGGCGAAGTGCTCAAGCTCGCGCGGCCGGAGGTGCGGATCACCGCTGCCGAGCCCGCCGCGGCGCCGCTGCTGCAGGGCCAGCCGTGGTCGCCGCACAAGATCCAGGGCTGGACGCCGGACTTCGTGCCGGATGTCCTGAACCGCGACATCGCGGACGCGGTGCTGTCGATCGACGATGCCGAGGCGATCGCCACCGCGCGGCGGATGGCCGCCGAGGAAGGCATCTTCGTCGGCATCTCGGCCGGCGCCACGGTGGCCGCCGCGCTGCGCGTCGCCGAACAGGCCGGCGAAGGCGAGGTCCTGCTGGCGCTGCTGCCCGACACCGGCGAGCGCTATCTCTC
>CALMWD010000265.1 GCA_937873105.1 uncultured Rhodanobacteraceae bacterium | reverse complement strand
GCTCAGCGGCAAAGGCGCGAGGGTGGCCGCGACCCTGGTCGTGCACGGCGACTGATCAACCCAGGGCCGCGCGCAAATGCGGCGGCAGTTCGATCGACTTGCCGTTGCGCGGATCGATCCAGACCAGCACGCTGTCGCCCTCGGCGTACAGCACCTCGGGGGCGTTGCGGTCGACGATGCGGAAGCTCGCGGTGAACGAGCTGCGGCCGATGCGGCCGGCGTACATTTCGACGACGATTTCCGCCGGCCATTCGATCGGCTTGCGGAAGTTCGTGTTCAGCGCGGCGAGGATCGGCGCGGCGTCTTCGCCCATCCAGTGCGGGTCGAGGCTGCGGAACCACTGCAGGCGCGCTTCCTCGACATAGGTCGCGTACACCGAGTTGTTGACGTGGTTGTAGGCATCCATGTCGCCCCAGCGCACCGTGACCGGGGCGCTTACCAGCAGCTTCGGAGTGGTCGATTCGCTCATCGCTTGCTCTTCTTCGCGGCCTTGGCCGGTTTGGCCGGGGCCGATGTTGGCGCGGCCGATTCGAGCATGCGCTTCAGGAAATGGCCGGTGTGCGAGTGCGGGTTCGCGGCCACGTCCTCGGGCGTGCCGGCGGCGATGATGCGACCGCCACGGGCGCCGCCTTCGGGACCGAGGTCGACGATCCAGTCGGCGGTCTTGATCACGTCGAGGTTGTGCTCGATCACGACCACGGTGTTGCCGTCGTCGCGCAATCGATGCAGCACGCCGAGCAGTTGCGCGACGTCGTGGAAGTGCAGGCCGGTGGTCGGTTCGTCGAGGATGTAGAGGGTGCGGCCGGTATCGCGCTTCGAGAGTTCGCGCGACAACTTCACGCGCTGCGCCTCGCCGCCGGACAGCGTGGTCGCGCTCTGGCCGAGCTTGATGTAACTCAGGCCCACGTCCATCAGCGTCTGCAACTTGCGCGCGATCACCGGCACGTTCTGGAACACGGCCAGCGCGTCCTCGACCGTCATCTCCAGCACGTCGCGGATCGAATGACCCTTGAACAGGATTTCCAGCGTCTCGCGGTTGTAGCGCTTGCCGTGGCAGACATCGCAGGGCACGTAGACGTCGGGCAGGAAGTGCATCTCGACCTTGAGCAAACCGTCGCCCTGGCAGGCTTCGCAGCGACCGCCCTTGACGTTGAAGCTGAAGCGCCCGGCCTCGTAGCCGCGGGCGCGCGCTTCCGGCACCTGCGCGAACAGTTCGCGCAGCGGCGTGAACAGCTGCGTGTAGGTCGCGGGATTGCTGCGCGGCGTGCGTCCGATCGGACTCTGGTCGATGTCGACGACCTTGTCGAACAGGTCGAGTCCCTCGACCTTGCCGTAGGCCGCGGCCTGTTCTGCGGCGCCGTTCAGTTCGGCCGCGGCGATGCGGAACAGGGTGTCGTTGATCAGGGTCGACTTGCCCGAGCCGGACACGCCGGTGACGCAGACCAGCAGGCCGGCGGGGATCTCCAGATCGACATGCTGCAGGTTGTTGCCGTGGGCGTCGCGCAGGCGCAGCCACTTGTCCGGATCGGGCGGATGGCGCTTGGCCGGTATCGCGATGGTCTTGCGGCCGGACAGGTAGTCGCCGGTCAGCGAGCGCCTGGACGCGAGGATGTCGGCCAGCCTGCCCTGCGCGACGATCTCGCCGCCGTGCACGCCGGCACCGGGACCGATGTCGAGGATGTGGTCGGCGGCGCGGATCGCGTCTTCGTCATGTTCGACGACGATGACGGTATTGCCGAGGTCGCGCAGGCGCGTCAGCGTGGCCAGCAGGCGTTCGTTGTCGCGCTGGTGCAGGCCGATCGAGGGCTCGTCGAGCACGTACATGACGCCGACCAGGCCGGCGCCGATCTGCGAGGCGAGGCGGATGCGCTGCGCCTCGCCGCCCGAGAGCGAGTCGGCCTTGCGGTCCAGCGTCAGGTAGTCGAGGCCGACGTCGATCAGGAAGCGCAGGCGCTCGCGGATTTCCTTGACGATCTTGGCCGCGATCTCGCCGCGCCAGCCGTCGAGGTGCAGGTGCTCGAAGAAGCGCTGGGTTTCCTCGACCGCCCAGGCGGTGATGCGCGGCAGCGACTGGCCGCCGACGAAGACGTTGCGCGCGGCGCGGCCGAGGCGCTGGCCCCCGCATTCCGGGCACGGTCGTTCGCTGATGAACTTGGCCAGCTCTTCGCGCACCACCGGCGATTCGGTCTCGCGGTAGCGCCGCTCGAGGTTGTTCAGGATGCCCTCGAAGCGGTGCTTGCGGTTCACCGTCAGGCCGCCGGATTCGCTGGCGTAGCGGAACGCGATCTCCTCGCCGCCGCTGCCGTGCAGGATGGCGTCGCGTACCGGCTTCGGCAGCTTTTGCCAGGGCGTCTCGACGTCGAAGCCATAGTGGCGGGCGAGCGCCTGGATCATCGCGAAGTAATAGCTGTTGCGGCGGTCCCAGCTCTTGATCGCGCCGTTGGCGAGCGACAGTTCCGGGTGCGCGACGACGCGCGCCGGATCGAAGAACTGGGTCACGCCGAGGCCGTCGCACTTGCTGCAGGCGCCGACCGGCGAGTTGAACGAGAACAGCCGCGGTTCCAGTTCCGACAGCGAGTAGTCGCAGATCGGGCAGCTGAACTTCGACGAGTACAGGAATTCCTTCGCTTCGGGGGCGTCCATCTCGGCGACGACGACGAGGCCGTCGCCGAGCTTGAGCGCGTTCTCGAAGGATTCGGCCAGGCGTTGCTTCAGGTCGGGCTTGGGCTTGAAGCGGTCGACGACCACGTCGATGCTGTGCTTGTTGCGCAGCCCGAGCTTGGGCACCGCGTCGATCTCGTGGATCGTGCCGTTGACGCGCACCCGCACGTAACCTTGCGCGCGCAATTGTTCGAACACCTGCAGGTGTTCCCCCTTGCGTTCGCGGATGACCGGCGCCAGCAGCATGTAACGCTTGTCCGGATCAAGCGCGAGGGTGGCGTCGACCATCTGCGACACCGTTTGCGCCGCCAGCGGCTGGCCGTGGTCCGGGCAATGCGGCGTGCCGGTGCGCGCGAACAGCAGGCGCAGGTAGTCGTAGATCTCGGTGATCGTGCCGACGGTCGAGCGCGGGTTGTGCGAGGTCGACTTCTGCTCGATCGAGATCGCAGGCGACAGCCCTTCGATGTGGTCGAGGTCGGGCTTTTCCATTACCGACAGGAACTGCCGCGCGTAGGCCGACAGCGACTCGACGTAGCGGCGCTGGCCTTCCGCGTAGATGGTGTCGAAGGCCAGCGAGGACTTGCCCGAGCCGGACAGGCCGGTGATCACGATCAGTCGGTCGCGCGGCAGATCGAGGTCGATGTTCTTGAGGTTGTGGGTGCGCGCGCCGCGCAGGCGGATCGTGTCCATCGCCCGAAAGTCTCCGAGGGAGCCGACAAGGCTAGCAGCCGGCGACCCGCGGGCGATGTGAAATTGGTTCGGTGTCGGCGCGGCTCACTCGAAGCCGTTGCCGAACAGGACCACGGGCGGCGTCACCG
>CALMWD010000264.1 GCA_937873105.1 uncultured Rhodanobacteraceae bacterium | reverse complement strand
CTTGCCGGCCGCGTCGGCGCGCGCGACTGTTGCGCGCGCTTCGGCGACACCAGCTTCATCGTGCTCGTCCCGGAACAGGACGAGGACGCCCTGCTCGAGGCCGCCGCCGCGGTCCGCCAGGCCTTCGACCAGCACGTGTTCGAGGTCGGCGACCGCAGCATCACGCTGGCGGTGGCGATCGGCGTGTCGACCTTCGCGCAGAACCTCGGCGAGGCGGCGGCCATGGTCAATGCGGCGGAACGCGCCTGCGTCGCCGCGCGCCAGGATCCGGAGCGTCGCGTCGCGTTGTTCCAGACGCAGATCACCCAGGCCGGCGACGCCGACGAGGAGGTGCTGGTCGGCGCCATCCGCGACGCCATCCGCAACGAGAGCTTCCAGCTGCTGTTCCAGCCGATCGCATCGCTGCGCGGCAGCCACGACGAGCAGTTCCAGACCCTGCTGCGCCTGCGCGGCGACGGCGGCCGGACCTATACCGCCGGCGTCATCGTGCCGCTCGCGGAGCGCGCCGGCCGGATCCATGGCGGCGACCGCTGGGTGCTGTCGCGCGCGCTGCTGGTGATCTCCGAGCGCGAACGCGACGGCCATCCGGTCCGCTTGTTCGTCAGCCAGTCGATCGACAGCCTCAACGATCCGCAGCGGCTGAGCTGGCTCAAGCAGGGCATCGAGACGCGTCGCGTGCAGCCCGAACACCTGGTGATCGAGTTCCGCACCGCGGACGCGGTCGCGCGCATCCGCCAGCTGATCGCCTTCCAAGAGAATGCCAAGCGCCTCGGCATCAAGCTGTGCCTGTCCAATTTCGAGGCGACCATGGCGAACTTCCAGATCCTGCAGCACGTGCAGGTCGATTTCGTGAAGGTGGCCCCGAAATACACGCATGCCGATGGCCAGAATGCGACGACGCGCGCCGAACTGCGCCAGGCCATCACCCATCTGCGCGAGCGCGGCATCCGCATCGTCGCGCCGCAGGTCGAGGATGCGCAGGCCGCGGCCGGCCTGTGGAGCACGGGCGTCGATTACATCCAGGGCAATTTCGTGCAGCAGGCGACCCAGGACCTCGATTTCGATTTCAACGCCTCGGCGCTTTGACGCGGGCACCTTGACCACAGCGGAGCAGGCATGACCAGCACGGAACGCAACGCCAGCCATCGTCCCGGATCCGGGTGGGTGGTCGTCTTCATCGTCCTCACCGTGTTTGCCGTGGCCGTGGCGACCGGCCTGGGCGACCAGCTCAAGCCCATGCCGCGCTACGCTGCTGCCGGCGTCGCCGCCGGCTTCGCGGTGGCGGCGTTGTGGGCGGCGTTGTCGGCCCAGCGGCGCTGGGCGCAACTGCTCGACGCCGCGGAATCGCGGCCGCTGCCCGTCACGGCCGCGCCGCAACGACCGGTGCCCGCCGCGGCCCCGGCGGCTCCCCCGCAGCTGCGCGAACTCGAGGCCGAGATCGAGCGACTGCGCACGGTCGAGGCGGAGCTCACCTCGGCCAAACAGGACGCGGAGTCGGCGATGATGGCCAAGGGCGAGTTCCTCGCCACCATGAGCCACGAGATCCGCACGCCACTGAACGGCATCATCCCGCTGCTCGACCTGGTGCTGAGCACCAAGCTTGCGCCCGACCAGAAGGAATACCTGACGACCGCTTACCAGTCGTCGAAGCAGCTGCTGTCGATCGTCGACGACATCCTCGACTTCTCCAAGCTCGAAGCCAACAAGCTCGAGCTCGAGACCACCGGCATCAACATCAAGGAAATCGTCGACGGCGTGACCCGGCTGATGGCGCGCAATGCCGAGAGCAAGGGGCTGCAGTACTCGGTCACGATCGATCCGAACGTGCGTCTCGCGATGCGCGGCGACCCGACGCGGCTGCGCCAGGTGCTGACCAACCTGGTCAGCAACGCGATCAAGTTCACCGAGCGCGGCGCCGTCGCGATTCAGGTCAACAAGCGTTCGGAATCGCGTACCCATACCGAGCTGCTGTTCGCGGTGCGCGATACCGGCATCGGTATTTCCGCGGAGGCGCAGGCCAAGCTGTTCAAGGAGTTCTCTCAGGCCGACAACTCGACGACGCGCACCTTCGGCGGCACCGGCCTGGGCCTGTCGATCTGCAAGCGCATCGTCGACCTGATGGGCGGCCAGATCGGCGTGAAGTCGGAAGTCGGCAAGGGTTCGGTGTTCTGGTTCACGGTGCCGCTGCTCAAGGCGCTCGGCGACGTGCAGCCGGCGCGCAGCGAAATCGAGGGCGCGCGCGCGCTCATCGTCACCGGCGACCAGGCCTTCCAGAAGCGCATCGGCACCACGCTGACCTCGTGGAAGATGCCGTTCACGCAGAACAACAACGCCGGCGAAGTCGTGGGCAAGCTCAAGGCGGCGGCCTCGGGCAGCCTGGCCGTCGATTTCCTGATCCTCGACTTCGGCTCGATGCGTGCGACCGCGCTGGCGATCCTGCGCGGCGTGACCCGCGAGCCGACGCTGGAGCAGATGAACATCCTGGCCATCGGCGGCGAGGACCAGTTGCCCGAGGACGTGCGCAGCGCGCCGCGATGCATCGCCCTGGAGCGCGGCTTCAGCGATCCGGAGCTGCGCAACGCGATGAAGTCGCTGCTCAGCGGCACCCCGGCGGCGAGCAACGCGAACGTGCAGGTGGAGATGCTGGAGGCGCCGGCCGGCAGCACGCCAAACCCGGCCCCTGCGACCCCGGCGGCCACGCCCAGCTTCGTCGCTGCCGAACCCAAGGCGGGCGGCATCGGCGGTCACGTGTTGCTGGTCGAGGACAACCCGGTCAACCGCCAGGTCGCGCAGCGCCTGCTGACCCTGATCGGCCTCAGCCACGAACACGCCGAAAACGGCCGCCTCGCGGTCGAGAAGCTGGAGTCGGGCGCGAAGTTCGATGCCGTGCTGATGGACTGCCAGATGCCGATCATGGACGGCTATTCCGCCACCCGGTACATCCGCAAGCTGCAGGGCGAAGGCGCGTTGCCGAAGTTCCCGATCGTCGCGATGACCGCGAACGCGATGGTCGGCGACCGCGAGAAATGCATCGCCGCGGGCATGGACGACTACATGAGCAAGCCGCTGAATCGCGGCCTGCTGGAGCAGATGCTGCAGAAGTGGCTGCCGCCGGGCGCCACTTCGCGCACGATGGCGCCCGCGCCGGCGCCGATCGCACGCCCCGCGGCGCCGGTCGCGCCTGCCCCGACCCATGCCGATGCCACGCCGATCAACGCCCAGATCGTCAACGACCTGATGGACATGATGGGTGCCGAGTTCGCCGACCTGGTGCGCGTCTATCTGGAAGATTCGCCCAAGGCCCTGTCGATCCTGGAACGCGCCGCCGCCGCGAACGACCTCGACGGCTTGATCGCGCCCGCGCATTCGCTGAAGTCGACGAGCGCGAACCTGGGCGCCCTGATGCTGGCCGACATGGCCAAGCGCATCGAGCACGGCGCCCGATCCGGCACCATCGGCGAACCCGTGCTGCTGGTGGCCCAGCTCACGCACGAGTTTCAGCGCGTGTCGATGCACCTGCGCCAGCTGCTGTCGCAGATGGCGCCGTAGTCGCGACTCAGTCGCCGATCTTGGTCTGCAGGTAGGCGTTGTCGCCGATCCGGTCCATCAGGCCGAGCTGGGTCTCGATCCAGTCGATGTGGTCCTCTTCGGACTTCAGGATCGCGGCGAACAGGTCGCGCGACACGTAGTCGCCGATCTGTTCGCAATGCGCGATGGCGGCCTTCAGGTCGGGTACCGCGTTCAGTTCCAGCTTGAGGTCGCACTGCAGCGCTTCGCGCGGGTTTTCCCCGATCAGCAGCTTGTCCAGGCGTTGCAGGTTCGGCAGGCCGTCGAGGAAGAGGATGCGCTCGATCAGCTTGTCGGCGTGCTTCATCTCGTCGATGGACTCGTGGTGCTCGTGCGCCGCGATCTCCTTGAAGCCCCAGTTCGCGAACATCTTCGCGTGCAGGAAATACTGGTTGATGGCCGTGAGCTCGTTGGTCAGGGCCTTGTTCAGGAATTCGATGGTCTTGGCGTCGCCGCGCATCGGGGCATCTCCGCAATCGGGGTGCGCAGGATAAGCCGAGCGACGGCTGCGGAGCGAAACGCGAAGCGCTTCGATTCGCGCCTCAGGCCGCCATGGCCGGGGCGTACCGGTGCTCGTCGATCAGGTTCAGCAACAGCGGACGGCAACTGCCGCAACAGGCGCCGGCGCCGGTCGTGGCGGCGAGGGCATCCAGCGTATCGGCGCCCTCGTCGATGGCACGTTCCACCTGACGATCGGATACCGCACTGCAGACACAGACGAACATGGCGAACCTCCGTGCCGCCATTGAATCGCAAATGCGAGTGATTCGCAATAGTCTCTGCGGCCGGATTCAGCGGGCAGTCGCCAACGGCAAGGCCGGCAGCGGCGCCTGCCCCGGATCGACGCCGTGCTTGCGCGCCACGCCGGCCAGATGCGACAGCGCCCGGTGGTACACGTCGCGCTTGAAATCGACGACGTTGTCGACCGGGTACCAGAAATTCACCCAGGTGAAGCTGTCGAACTCGGGTCGGTCCGAGTGGTCGAGGCGGACATCGGTCTCGTCGCCCAACATGCGCAGCAGGAACCAGACCTGTTTTTGTCCGATGCAGGTGGGCCGCTCGCGACGGCGGACGAAGCGCTTCGGCAGCCGGTAGCGCAGCCAGCCCGGCGTGGCGCCCAGCACCTCGACGTGGTGCGGATGCAGGCCGGTTTCTTCGAACAGTTCGCGATACATCGCTTCCAGCGGCGTCTCGTCGGAATTCATGCCGCCCTGAGGGAACTGCCAACCATCACGGCCGACCCGACGCGCCCAGAACAAGCGCCCGTCGCCGTGCATCAGCACGATGCCCACATTGGGTCGGTAGCCGTCGGGATCGATCACGGCCCG
>CALMWD010000263.1 GCA_937873105.1 uncultured Rhodanobacteraceae bacterium | reverse complement strand
GTCGACTCCGCCAAACTCGGAGGCCGGCTCCCAGGCCAGCAGCGCCCACACGGCAAGGACGGCGGCGGCCAGGGGAATGAGATAGAGCGACAGCGAGCCAAGCAGCCTGTCGCCGACCCAGCGCAGACGAACGGCCGTCGCGGGTAGCGTCATCACCGCGCCGGGGATCGATGGAGTATGGTCTTGCATCTCGCCTTACCTCTGTCAGGGCAGGGAACATGCCTTGCGCGACGCGCAACAGCAATTTCTGCCACACGCTCAAGGTAACGCGACGACGCCCCGCCCCACTGCGTCCTTTTTCACACTCATTGACAAATTGGCCGGCAGCGGTGCGGTGCAAGCGACGATCCCGGCAATGCCGGCCGCCAATGGCCGCCAATGGCCGCCGGCACGCCCGGCCGGCTCGGCGGCACCCTGATCTCGATGCTCGGCATCACCCGCATCCATGCCAGCCTGCTCAACGATGGCGACGGCGTGCGCCCGGTCTGCGACCCGGTCGGCGGACGGCCCACGGCGGTCGGCGAGAACCGCGTATCCGACGCCTCGTGCGGCGACGGCTTCACCGTGGACGCGACCTTGAACGGCAAGATCCTCGGTTACCTCGACGGTGCCGAGGGCGTACGCATCCTCGGCATCGACGGCAGCTCCAACCTCGTCGACGCCCTGCCGGATTGCCTGCGGATCGACGGCAGTGCCTTGACCCGCGACGGTCGCGGCGGGCGCCGTCCCGTGGTCACCCGCCACGCCGGCACGCCCTGCGACCTCGGCGCGCTCGAATACAACCTGATCGACCTGTTCCGCGACGGCTTCGAGCGCTGAGCCGGGCTCAGGCCGGCATCGCCAGCGCGGGACGGCGCAAGGCGTCGAGCAGGCCGCCCTCGCCGCCGCGGCGCACCAGCAGGGACGAGGGCGCGTCGCAGCGCAGGATGCGGTCCAGCCGCGTCTGTTCGCGCCGGTACTGCTCGGGCGAGCGCTGGTGGTGGCGGATGAAGTGGCGGAACAGCGTGGTCCGCGATTCGAAGCCGACCGCGGCCGCGATCTGGCGCACCTGCATGCGCGTCGTGGTCAGCAGGTGCTCGGCCAGGCCGATGCGCAGCGCGATCAGCTCCTCGTGTGCGGATCGGCCGAACTGGGCGGCGTAGCAGCGCATGAAGTGATGCAGGGACATGCAGGCGGCGGCAGCGAGGTCGTGCATCGTGATCGCCTCGAAGTAGCGCGCGCGCAGCATCTCGCGGGCGGCCGTCAGCCGGCGCAGGCGCGAATCGACGCGCGGAGATTCGAGCGCCGGCCAGGCCTCGGCGAGCGGAACGGACCTGAGCGCCGGCGGCGGCATCGTCCGGGTGGCGGCGGAAGGACTCGGAGTGGAAATGGACATCGGCGGCTCCCGTGGGTTGGACCGGGAGTCATGCTGCGAATCCGCGCTGCGCGCGTCCCGACGACCTGCCGATTTCGTGCCGAGGAAATTCCGAGGCCAATGCCGTCAATGGGTTGCGAGATCGGCCAGCATGAGTTCGCTTTCGTAGGTGGTCAGCGGCGCGTACACGAAATCGCCCTCGGCGGTGCGATTCAGGCCGGAGTTGTGGTGCATGCGTCCCGGCAGACGGCCCAGGGTCACGACCGGACCGCCCTGCACCGGGACCGCCCAGACCCGACCATCGAGTTGCAGGGCATACACGGTGTCGCCGGCGAGCACCCAGTTCTTGTGACCGAACCAGCTGTGCTCGGACATCACCAGGCGTTCGCCGCTGCCGTCGTCGCACCACAGGCCGTCGCGGCCGGCGCGCTGGAAGCAATGGCCGCCGCCGGGCAGGGGCTGGGCGTAGTAGGCATCGGCGATGACGCGACGCGGCGCTTGCTCCGAGGCGACCGCATCGACCTCGAACACCGAATACCCCGCGCCATCGGGCGCCGCGAAGCGGAAATGGCGCCCGTCCGGCGACCAGAACGGCGCCGCCCGCCCCGAGGCGCGACCGCACTGCAGCTCCGGGCGCGCCACCGAGACGTCGAGCATGCAGGCGAAGCTGCCGTCGGCGCGGGTGATCGAGAACGCCAGCCAGGGCGGGTGCGGATGCCAGGACAGGAATTCGGGGTCTTCGGGCCGAAACTGGGTGAGCTGGCGCTCGACCCCGCCCTCGTTCAACCAGACGTTGGCGAAGCCGTCGCGAGTCGACACGAAGGCGATGCGACGGCCGTCCGGCGACCACTTGGGCACGCGGTCGATGCGCGAGGATGCGCTGACGTCGACGCTGTCCTCGGCATCGATGCCGGCGCGCACGATGCGTTGGCGGATGGTCCAGCTCTCATAGGCCAGGCGCTGTCGGTCCGGGCTGAGCGCGGCGCCGCGGATGAAGTCGGCGCCCAGCGGCAAGGCCTGCTCGTGGCCGGCGAGATCGCGGCGGATCAGTTGCATCTGGCCGGTGCGCAGGGTCGCGAACATGTAGACGCCATCGTTCTCCATGGTCGCGTCGGTGATGATGCCCGGCTCGCGATGCAGGGCGCGGGTCTCGCCGCTGGCGAGATCGAGCACGTACAGGTCGCGCACCGCCGACAGCGTGGCGCGCCCGAACAACACGCGCCGGCCGTCCGGCGTGTATTCCGGGTAGAGGTCGAACCAGCCCGGCTCGGGCGCGGTGAGCTGGCGCCGTTCGCCGGTCTTCAGGTCGGCCTCGAACAGCACCGCCTGGGTGCCGTTGTCGATCAGGTCGGAATAGACGATGCGCTGTCCGTCCGGCGATACCCGCGGGCGCACGAAGGTGCCGTAGCGGCATTCGCGCAGCACGTGCTCGACGCCGGTGACCAGCGACTTGCGCACCAGCTCGCAACGGCCGGCCTCGCTGCGCGCATAGCCCAGGGCGGCGCCG
>CALMWD010000262.1 GCA_937873105.1 uncultured Rhodanobacteraceae bacterium | reverse complement strand
TGACCCAGCGCCTGCTGGCCGGGCTGGAACACATGCACAACCAGTTCGCCAGCCTCGACCAGCCGGATCCGCTGACCGAGCGCGAAACCGAGATCCTGCGCCTGATGGCCGGCGGCTACAGCAACAAGGAAATCGCCAATTCGCTCGGCGTTGCCGAGGGAACGGTGAAGAATCATGTCTCGAACATCCTGTCCAAGCTCGGCGTCCGCGACCGCACCCGCGCCGTGCTCAAGGCCTTCGAGATCGGCATCGTGTGACGGAATTGGCGCCCGGCGGTAGCCACGCGCCGGGCGATGCCAGTACCATCGCCCACCTTTGCGTCCTGGAACGAAGCCCCTCACCATGTTGCGTATCGTCGAAATCATCCTGGCGGTCATTCTTGCCGCGCTCTTCTTTGTCGTTCTGGGCCTGTTCCTCGGCAAGGATGCGCGCATCACGCGCTCGGTCGAGGTCGGTAACCCGATGGCCCAGGTCTACGACAGCCTCAACGGCTTCCACAACCTGAATCAGTGGAACCCCTGGCAGCACATCGACCCGAACATGCGGAAGGAGATCAGCGGCGAGCCCTATGGCGTCGGCGCCCGCCTCGACTTCCAGAGCATGGAGAAGCGCGTCGGCAGCGGCTCGCTGATCCTGACCCAGAGCGGGCTCGAGGAAGAAGGCGTGGTCCGCTACACGGTCGAGAACGACTGGTTCGGCACCAACAAGGAACTGGTCTTCCGCCTGAAGCAGGATCCGAAGACCCGCGCCGTCAGCGTCATCGCCCAGTTCAACGTCGAATACGGCTGGAATGTGCTCGGCCGCTACGCCGGCCTGTACCTGGACGGCCGCATCGGCGAGGACCTGGAGATCGCGCTGGCCCGCTTTGCGACCAACATGTCGATGGTGCCGATGGTCGACTACAGCCAGATGGTGATCGAGGAAGTCGACCTGCCGGGCCACAACGTCCTCTACGTCGGCGGCGGCATTCCGGCCGCACCGCGCAAGTGGGACGAGGCGCAGGTGGCGATGGACGGCGCCTGGAAACAGGTCGAAGACTTCATGAAGGCCAACAACATCACGCCGGTCGGCCCGAAGACCCGCATCGTCAACGTGCTCGGCGAGGAGTTCAACGACTTCTCCATGGCCTATCCGGTGGAATCGGACAGCATCGCGGTGAAGAACAACGTCCGCATCGGCAAGACCTATGCGGGCAAGGCGCTCAAGCTGCAGTTCGTCGGCGACCGTCTTGCCATCGGCGTGCCGCGCGGTCCGCGCGAGGCGCTGAAGGCCTGGGCCATGACCCATGGCCGCGTGTACCCGTGGGATGGTTCGGGCCAGTACGACGAATGGATCGGCGACGATCCGGTCACCGGGTACCCGCTGACCAATGTCTACCTGCCGCTGATCAAGTAAGCCGCCAGCCGCACGTCCTCCGAATCGCCCCGGCTTCGTCCGGGGCGATTCGTTTCCGGGGGAACTTTTTTCCGCCTGTCCTGTCCTGAAGACGTCTTGAAATCCGCGCCCGCGATCCCCAACCGGGCGCGGCTGTCATGTTCCACCATCGCGAGTGCTTCCGATGATCGAAACCCGCAACCTGCGCAAGCGCTACGGCGACTTCGTCGCCGTCGACGGCATCAGCTTCAAGGTCGAACCCGGGCAGGTGCTCGGCTTCCTTGGCCCGAACGGTGCCGGCAAGTCCACCACGATGAAGATGCTCGCCGGCTTCCTGACGCCGAGCGAGGGCAGCGCGTCGATCTGCGGCCACGACGTGGTCGCGGCCTCGATCGAAGCCAAGCGACAGGTCGGCTACCTGCCCGAAGGCGCTCCGAGCTACGGCGAGATGTCGGTGCTCGGCTTCCTGGAGTTCATCGCCGACATCCGCGGTCTCGCGGGCGAATCGCGCCGGCGTCAGCTCGACGACGCGGTCGGCCGCCTGAGTCTGCAGGGCGTGCTGCAGCAATCGGTCGAAACCCTGTCCAAGGGCTTCAAGCGCCGCGTCGGTCTGGCCCAGGCCATCCTGCACGACCCGAAGGTGCTGATCCTCGACGAGCCCACCGACGGCCTCGACCCGAACCAGAAGCACGAGGTGCGCGCGCTGATCCAGGCCATGGCCAAGGACAAGACCATCATCGTCTCGACCCACATCCTCGAAGAGGTCCATGCGGTCTGCAATCGCGCCATCATCATCGCGCGCGGCCAGGTCCTGGCCGACGACACGCCGGCGGCGCTGGAGGCACGCTCGCGCTTCCATCAGGCCGTGTCCCTGTCCGCCGACAACGCCAATGCCGTGCGCGACGTGCTGGTGCGCATCGGCGACGTCGCCGCGGTCGAAATCGACGCGCAGGATCAGCGCGTCACCGCCTTCCCGCGCGCCGGCAAGGCGATCTTCGGCGCCGTCGTCGAGGCCTTGAAGTCGAACGGCATCCAGGTCCGCGAGATCGCCCTCGAGCAGGGCCGCCTCGACGAGGTCTTCCGCCAGATCACGACGCAGGCGAAGGAGACCGCATGAACCCGACCCGCATCCTGTTCCGGCGCGAACTGGCCAGTTACTTCGCGACGCCGGTGGCCTATGTCTTCATCGTCATCTTCCTGCTGCTGTCGGGCGCGTTCACGTTCTATCTCGGCGGCTTCTACGAGCGCGGCCAGGCCGACCTGCAGCCGTTCTTCGGCTTCCATCCCTGGCTGTACCTGTTCCTGATCCCGGCGGTCGCGATGCGGCTCTGGGCCGAGGAGCGCAAGTCCGGCAGCATCGAATTGCTGCTGACCCTGCCGGTGACGATGGGGCAGGCCGTGCTCGGCAAGTTCCTGGCCGCCTGGGCCTTCGTCGGCATCGCGCTGGCGCTGACCTTCCCGATCTGGATCACCGTGAACTACCTGGGCGATCCGGACAACGGCGTCATCATCGCCAGCTACCTCGGGTCGCTGCTGATGGCCGGCGCCTTCCTGGCGGTCGGCTCCTGCCTGTCGGCGATGACGCGCAACCACGTGGTGGCCTTCCTCCTGACCGTGGTCGCCTGCTTCCTGCTGCTGCTCGCGGGCTTCCC
>CALMWD010000261.1 GCA_937873105.1 uncultured Rhodanobacteraceae bacterium | reverse complement strand
ACCGCGAATGCGAACGCAGCATCGACGAAGGCCTCCACGCGCGTGACCTGCTGGCCGCGTTCGAGGAATCCGTCGCGCTTTTCCGTTACGGGTGCTTGCTCCATGCGTCGATGATAGCCGGAGCCGCTGCTAGACTTCGCAGCCCCGTCCGCCACGAGTGATGGCCGTGTTCGAAGCGCCAATCCTGTCCACGACCGACAAGCCGAGCCTGTATCGCGAACTGCTGCTGCAAGCGCGTTCGTTGATGGCCGGCGAGCGCGACCGCATCGCCAATGCGGCGAATTTCTGTTCCCTGATCTATCACGCCGTGCCGCAACTGAACTGGTGCGGTTTCTACTTCTACGACGGCAGCGAACTCGTCGTCGGTCCGTTCCAGGGCAAGCCGGCCTGCGTGCGCATCGCGCTCGGCAAGGGCGTCTGCGGCACCGCCGCCGCAACGAAGCAGACCCAGCTGGTGCCGAACGTGCACGACTTCCCCGGTCACATCGCCTGCGACTCGGCCTCCGAGTCCGAGATCGTGGTGCCGATGTTCGACGGTCACGGCCATTTGATCGGGGTCTGGGATGTCGACAGCCCGGTGCTGAACCGTTTCGACGAAGAGGATCGCCGCGGCATGGAAGCCCTGGTCGAGGCCTGGATCGAGCACAACGACCCGACCCGATTCGAGGCGGCGGCATGAGCGGCAAGATCCGCAATGTCGGACCCAAGTCGGCCGCGTGGCTGCGCCAGGTCGGCATCAAGACCGATGCCGAAGTGCGCGCCATCGGCGCGCTCGAAGCCTTCATGAAGGTCAAGCGCGCCGGCTTCAAGCCGAGCCTCAACCTGCTCTACGCCCTCGAAGGCGCCGTGCTCGATTGCCACTGGACCGCACTCAGCGCCGAACGAAAGAACGAACTCGTGCTCGAAGTGAACGCCCGCGAAGACGGCCTGCCGAAGAAGAACTACACCTGGTGGCGCCAAGCCCACGCCGGCGCCGGCCCGGTCTCGTCCTCCGACGGCGAATCCGCCCCCAGCGAAGAACGCGAGGACGACCACGGCGTGCAGGAACTCGGTACGCCGGGCTTCGGCGACGGCGGCGGCTTCGATTCGCACGACTGAGGCGAGTGCATCCGGCGCCCGAGCATTTGCTCCACCCCGAGGCCGCAAGTTGACGCGATGACCCACACCCATTCCCTGCGCGAAGAAGTCGCGAACGCGCTGACGCATGGCCTCGGCGTCGTCGCGGCGCTGTGCGGTTCCTCGGTGCTGATCACGCTGGCGGCGATCCATGGCGATGCCTGGAAACTCGGCAGCGCGATCGTTTACGGCCTCACGCTGATCCTGCTCTACGCGGCCGCGACGCTCTATCACGCGATTCCGCACCCGAAGGCGAAGGCACGGCTCAAGGTCTTCGACCATTGCGCGATCTACCTGCTGATCGCCGGCACCTACACGCCGATTTCGCTGATCGCATTGCGCGACAACTGGGGCTGGTGGCTGTTCGGCGCGATCTGGACGCTGGCCATGCTCGGCGTGATCTTCAAGCTGTTCTTCACCGGGCGCTTCAAGCTGGTCTCGACGATCATCTATGTCGCGATGGGCTGGCTGGTCGTGGTCGCGATCAAGCCGGTGCTGCAGAACCTCGACAACTGGACGCTCGGCTGGCTGTTCGCCGGCGGCCTGTTCTATACCGGCGGCACCTGGTTCTACATGCATCAGAAGCTGAAGTACGCCCACGCCATCTGGCACGTGTTCGTCCTGCTCGGCAGCCTCAGCCACTACATCGCGGTGATGTCGCTGGTGCTCCGGCGCTGATCACGGCCCGAGCAGGCGCAGCAGTTCCGCCTCCGGCAGGTTCGGATCGGCGAGCGGATTCGCGCGCACTTGCCCGTACCAGTCTCCGGGTGCCTGCACCTGCGGACGACGGAAGCGGACCCAATCGACATCGAGTTGCATGTCGACGCGCGCCTCGCGGTTCACTTCGGCATTGATCCGCACCGGATCTTCCGGCCCCGCGGGCACGTCCGGACTGGTCGTGTAGGCGATCAACCCGACTTCGGCCTGCGGCGAATTTTCCATGCGGTAGAAACGATCGCGGACCTGCCAGGACGCGTCGCCATCGGCACGCGCCAGCACGACGATGGCCATGCCGACCCGGACCATGCGCAACTCCACCCAGCCCGACGCGAACGGCCGCAGCTTCAGCGACGAGTAGCTGTTGAACGTCGATTTGGTCTCGATCATCGTCTCGCCCGGCACGTGGCCGACGCCGGTCGTGATGAAGTGCCAGTTCTCGGCGCGCGGCTGCCATTGGGCGG
>CALMWD010000260.1 GCA_937873105.1 uncultured Rhodanobacteraceae bacterium | reverse complement strand
AACGGCGGCATGATCGCCGGCCTGATGCCCGTGGTCGGCGTGCCGATGCCGCTGGTGAGTTACGGCGGCACCTCGGCGGTCAGCCTGCTCGCCGGCTTCGGGGTGCTGATGTCCATTCACGCGCACCGCCTGCGCGGGCGCTAGGCTAGGCGCTTCCCAACCGGTTGCCCGCATGACTGCACTGCTTCGACTCCTCACGCTCCTGCTGCTGGCCGCGGCGCTGCCGCTGGCCGCCAAGACCCGCGAATCGCATCCCGGCGCCGAGGCGCTCATCCGCGAGTTGCGCAAGGAAACCGGCGCGGACCGCTACACCGTCGAACGCTGGCGCGCCGTGCTCGCGCAGGCGAAGAAGCAGGACAGCATCCTCGCCGCGATCAGCCGCCCGGCCGAGAAGACCAAGCCGTGGAAGGACTACCGGCTGATCTTCCTGACCGCGAAGCGTCGCGACGACGGCATCGCCTTCTATCGCGAACACCGCGCCCTGCTCGACCAGGTCGCGCACGACACCGGCGTGCCGGCCGAGATCATCGTCGCCATCATCGGCGTCGAGACCAGCTACGGCCGCATCACCGGCTCCTACAAGGTCATCGACGCGCTGACCACGCTGGCCCTGTACTACCCGCCGCGCGCCCCGTTCTTCCGCGGCGAGCTGAAGCAGCTGCTCAAGCTCGACGGCCAGTTCCCGCAGCCGATCGAGGCGCTCAAGGGTTCCTACGCCGGGGCCATGGGCTGGGGCCAGTTCATGCCCACGAGCTTCGCGAACTGGGCGAAGGACGGCGACGGCGACGGCCGCATCGACTTGTGGGGCTCGGCCCCGGACATCGTGCATTCGGTGGCGAACTACTTCGTCGCGCACGGCTGGACGCGCGGCGCGCCGGTCGCGGGTCGCGCCATCGCCGCGCCGGACGCGACCCTGCCCGAAATCCGCGCCACCGAAACCCTGCACAGCATCGACAGCCTCGCCCAGGCCGGCTATACCCTCGCCGAACAATTCGACGGCGCCACGCCCTCGACCCTGCTCGTGCTCGACGGCGTCGACGGCACCGAACACTGGATCACCTTCCGGAACTTCTACGTGATCTCGCGCTACAACCGTTCGCCGCTGTACAGCATGGCGGTCTGGCAGCTCAGTCAGGAGATCGCGCGCGGCGTGGCGGCGACGCCATGAGGCTGGATCGCTTCGCGGCGATCGCCCTGGTCGTCCTGCTCTCGGCCTGCGGCCGCGACCGGGTGCGCCCCGAGGTGCCGCCGTCCGGCTCGGGGCGCGACGGTGCGCCGGTGGGGCACGTCGATGTCAGCCGGATTCCGGAACCGGTGCCGCGCGCCGAGCCGCGCGCCCGCTACGGCAATCATTCGCCCTATACCGTGCTTGGCCGCACCTACCGCGTCATGGACAGCGCGAAGGGTTATCGCGAGCGCGGTGTCGCCTCCTGGTACGGCACCAAGTTCCACGGCAAGCTGACTTCGACGCGCGAGCCCTACGACATGCTCGCTTTCACCGCGGCGCACAAGACCTTGCCGCTGCCGACCTACGTGCGCGTGACCAACCTCGACAACGGCCAGAGTCTGGTCGTGCGCGTCAACGATCGCGGGCCGTTCCACGCCGGACGCATCATCGACCTGTCCTATGCCGCCGCGATCCGCCTCGGCATCGCCGCGAAGGGCACGGGTCTGGTCGAGGTCGAGGCCCTGGATCCCGAACATCCCGAGGCCGCGCCCGTGCCGCGCCCGCAAACCGCCACGCCGCATCCGCTGTACGTGCAGGCCGGTTCATTCGCGAGCCGCGATAATGCGTTGCGGTTGCGGCAACGCCTGGAAGCGGCCGGTTTCGACGACCTCTTCCTCGACCGCGTGTTGACGCGCGGCGAACTGTTCCACCGCGTCCGCATCGGGCCGCTCGACTCGGTCGAAGCCGCCGATGCCCTGATCGAACGCCTGGCGGCGATCGGCATCCGTGCCGTGTCGACCCAGGTCGAGTAAACCCCTTGCCAGCGAGTACCGCCGTTCCATGCATCTTGTCCTGAAGTCCCTGTTCGCCGCCCTGGTCCTGTCCCCTGTCGCGCTCGCGCAGGCTGCGCCGACGACCACGCCGCTGGCGCTGCCCGCCGGCCATTCGGCCAATGCGCCGGTGCCGCCGCCCCCGTCCGTCACGGCGAAGCAGTACGTGCTGGTCGACTACCAGACCGGCCGCGTGCTGGCCGAACAGGGCGGCGACGAGCGCGTGCCCCCGGCATCGATCACCAAGGTCATGACCGCGATCGTGGCCATCGACAACGCCGCCGAGGGC
>CALMWD010000259.1 GCA_937873105.1 uncultured Rhodanobacteraceae bacterium | reverse complement strand
CCCGTGCACGCGGCGAAGGCCAGCGGGTGTTCGGCGAAGTGCTCGCCGGGCACCTGCTGATCGATGATTCGGTTTACCAGAACCCGGATTTCACCTTTGCGGCCGGCCATGTGATGAGTCCGCCGTTCCGGCCAAAGCACCATCAGGACGCGCTGTGGGCCGGTCTGCAGGCCGGGCACCTGCACACGACCGCGACCGACCACTGCTGCTTCTGCGCGCCGCAGAAGGCCGCTGGCAAGGATGATTTCACCAAGATCCCGAACGGCTGCGGCGGCATCGAGGACCGCATGTCGGTGCTGTGGCACTACGGCGTGAACAGCGGCAAGCTGACGCCGAACGAGTTCGTGAAGGTCACCAGCACGAACGCGGCGCAGATCTTCAACCTGTACCCGAAGAAAGGCTCGCTGCGCATCGGCGCCGACGCCGACCTCGTCGTGTGGGACCCGAATGCGTCGCGCACGATCTCCGCGAAGACGCACCACCAGAACGTCGACTACAACATCTTCGAAGGCCGCACCGTGCAGGGCATCGCCACGCACACGTTCACCCGCGGCCACCTCGCCTGGATCCATGGCGACCTCCGCGCCCAACGCGGCCACGGCCGCTACGTCCCGCGCCCGCTCGGCGGAACCCACTATGAGGCGGTTCGCAAGCGCAGCGCCTGATTGAAGGACGACAAGTTCGCGAAAGGAGCAATAATCGAAGCGACGTTGACCAATGCCGGCGTTGTCACCGTCGCGTCAACCAATCCGAATCTCCCGCGTTGTGATGAGCCGAAGCCGACCGAAGGCCAAGGCCGCTTCGCCATCCCACACTTCGGAGAAACGATCATGTTCAAGAAGACCCTGTTCGCGTTGGCGCTGGCCGCCGCTTCCATGGGCGCGAGTGCGCTGACCTTCGAGCGGACGACCACGATCCGCGACGACTACAACGGCCGCGTCGTGGTCCAGTCCGCTGGCACCCTCGGCGAGGAGAACGGCAGCCGCGTCGCCGAGGCACGCTTCACCAACTTCCACCCGCGCACGCAGGATCGTTGGGCCGACGGCACGGTATCGCGGGAAGTGGTGCGCGACGGCGAACTCGTCACCGTGACCTACGGCGGTTCGCTGACCCTTTCCGGCAATGCCAACGGCGGCAACGGAAACGGCAACGCGCAGCAGCTCGCGATCAGCTTCGTCGACCTGAAGATCGTCCGGAACGCCGAGGAAGGTCCGGACCTGCAAGGCCAGCTCGTCGTCAACGGCCAGACCATCGACGCGGCGACCGCGCCGGCACAGGTGCGCGCGGTCCTGCTTGGATTGCTGCGCTTCTTCCGCGTTTGAGCGAAGGCGCCGGGCGGGGCTTTGGCCGCCGCCCGGCGCAGTTGGGCATCAGCGGGCCGGATCGCTGTCCTCGAAGTTCGCGTACAGCAGTTCGTCGTCGACCCAGGCGCCGCGGTACATCTCGACGGTGCTGGCGACGTCGCGCAGGGCGCGTGCGCTGTCCGCGACGTTGCTCGCGCCGAGTGCCCGCCCTCGCACCGGCGGCGCCGGGTCCGTCAGCTCCGGATTCGAGAAGTACGGCACGAAATGGCAGGGCGGCGAGCCGCCGCAAAGTCCGATATTGCCCATCACCGTGACGAAACCCTCGGGATAACCCGCGGCGCTGTCCACATAGCCGATGTGCCCCTGTCCCCAGGCATAGGCGCCGGCGCCAGGGCCGCTGCCGCCGTGGTCCAGGCCCATGACATGGCCCACTTCGTGCGCGAAGGTGTAATAGCTCAGCCCGTAGCTGCGCGTGACGACGGCGAAGGCATACGCGGCGTTCTCGACGCCGACGCTGTTCGGCATGTAGGCGCGGCCGCTGAAGTCGGTGTGCTCGACCAGCAGCACGACGATGTCGGCACCGCGGGCGTTGCGCGCGGCACCGACGCCGGGGTCGCCGGCGAGTTGTTGCAGCACGATCTCGCTGTCGACGCCGTCCGCATAGTCGACGCGGTGCAGGCCGGCCAGGCTGAAACGGATCTCGCTCGCGACGCTGCCGGAATAGATCGTGTTGAGCTGGCCGATCATGAACTGGGCCGCCGATGCGACATCCGTCGCACCGCCCGACGCGGCCAGCACGGCATCGGTGTAGGCGACGAGGATGCGGATGTCGACGGCCGCGGTCTTGGCGCCCGGCGCAGGCATCGACGTGTTCTTTGCGGTGGCCTTCGGCGCCGGCGTCAGTTCGTCGCGGGGCGCTTCGAAACGATTGGCCAGGGACAACGTGGTGCGCCCGCGTTCGGACGACAGCGTGTAGTGGTCGAGGCCGACGTGGAAATCGCCGTGCAGACGGCCGCCGTGCATCGTCACGGTGACCGGCTTGCCGCCGGCACGACCATGCCAGGTGTGGCCGCCGTCGTGCGCGCGATGGTCGAGGCGTTCGGCGCGGATCGGCGCATGGCCGGGAAGGTTCAGCATCAAGTGGCCGGATCCGGCGAGATCGAGCTTCGGATCGACGGCCACGGTCCAGGCGCGTTCCTGGGTCGGCAGGGATTTGGCAGCCTCGGCCTCGATGCGGAACAGATCGGTGGCCAGGGCGCCGGTGCTGACCAGGCCCAGGACGAGGGCGGCGAGAACAGGTTGCGGATATCGATTCATGACACATGCTCCGGTCGATGGATCGATCCGGTCGCATCACAGCGCGTGCCAGCGAGCGCACAGGAAAAAATGCTTTTCCGTCAGCGGGTTGGGCGAAGGTGTCGGTGCGCTGAACGGGCAGGGTGCAGGTTGCCGGGGGCGCCATCCTTCATCTTGCAGGGCAGGGAGGCGCGCCCGCCGCTACACTGGACCGGCGAAGTCGGCCAGACCGTCGCGGTGCGCAAGCATCGAGGAAAGTCCGGGCTGCACAGGGCAGGGTGCCAGATAACGTCTGGGCGGCGCGAGCCGACGGAAAGTGCAACAGAGAGCAGACCGCCGAACGGTGTTCGCGACCGGAGACAGTGTTGCCACTTGGGCAGCCGCGAAAGCGGATGTCCCAAGTGCTCCAGCAGGGTCGAGGGGAGCGAACATGCGTGGTCAGGGTGAAACGGTGCGGTAAGAGCGCACCGCGCGCCGGGCGAACGCCGCGCGGCACGGCAAACCCCATCCGCAGCAAGA
>CALMWD010000258.1 GCA_937873105.1 uncultured Rhodanobacteraceae bacterium | reverse complement strand
GACCAGGCGCGCACCATCCGCATCCCGGTGCACATGATCGAGACGATCAACAAGCTCAACCGCATCAGCCGCCAGATGCTGCAGGAAATGGGCCGCGAGCCCACGCCCGAGGAACTGGCGCAGAAGATGGAGATGCCCGAGGACAAGATCCGCAAGGTGCTCAAAATCGCCAAGGAACCGATCTCGATGGAGACGCCGATCGGCGACGACGAGGATTCGCACCTCGGCGATTTCATCGAGGACACCTCGGTCGAATCGCCGCTGGATTCGGCGACCACCACCGGTCTGCAGGAAACCGTGCACGAAGTGCTGGCCGGTCTGACGCCGCGCGAGGCCAAGGTGCTGCGCATGCGCTTCGGCATCGACATGAACACCGACCACACCCTGGAAGAAGTCGGCAAGCAGTTCGACGTGACCCGCGAGCGCATCCGCCAGATCGAGGCGAAGGCCCTGCGCAAGCTGCGCCACCCGAGCCGTTCGGAACAGCTGCATTCCTTCCTCGACCTCGACTGATCGCGCCGTCCTCCGGCGCAGGAAGCAGAACGGCCGCGAGCGATCGCGGCCGTTCTTGTTTCCGCAAGGGTCGAGCGCTCAGGCGAGGTCGAAGCGGTCGAGGTTCATGACCTTGGTCCAGGCGGCGACGAAATCGCGCACGAACTTGCCGGCGTTGTCGCCCTGCGCATAGACCTCGGCGAGTGCACGCAATTGCGAGTTCGAGCCGAACGCCAGGTCGACACGTGTCGCCGTCCACTTCACTGATCCGGTCTTGCGGTCGCGGCCTTCGTAGGCGTTGTCGCCGACCGGCGTCCAGGCCGTGCCCATGTCGACCAGGTTCACGAAGAAGTCGGTCGTGAGCTGGCCCGGGCGCTGCGTGAACACGCCGTGGGTCGACCCGCCGTGGTTGGCGCCGAGCACGCGCAGGCCGCCGACCAGCACGGTCATCTCCGGTGCGCTCAGCGTCAGCAGCTGGGCCTTGTCGAGCAGCAGTTCCTCGGGCGCATTGCGGAACGCCTGCTTGCGGTAGTTGCGGAAGCCGTCCGCCACCGGTTCGAGCACGGCGAAGGAATCGACGTCGGTCTGTTCCTGCGTCGCGTCGCTGCGGCCGGGCGCGAACGGCACCTCGACCGCGTGGCCGGCGGCCTTTGCGGCGGCTTCGACGGCGGCATTGCCGGCGAGCACGATCAGGTCGGCCAGCGACACCTGCTTGCCGCCCGCGGCCTTCGCGTTGAACTCGGCGCGGATCGTTTCGAGTGCGGCCAACACCTTGGCCAGTTGCGCCGGCTGGTTCGCGTCCCAGTCCTTCTGCGGCGCCAGGCGGATGCGCGCGCCGTTGGCGCCGCCGCGCTTGTCGCTGCCGCGGAAGGTCGAGGCCGAGGCCCAGGCCGTGGACACCAGTGCCGCGATCGACAGGCCCGAAGCGAGCACGCGCGCCTTCAGTTCGGCGGCGTCGCGGGCGTCGATCAGGGCATGGTTCACCGGCGGCAGCGGGTCCTGCCAGATCAGGTCTTCGGCCGGCACTTCCGGGCCGAGATAACGCGACTTCGGACCCATGTCGCGGTGGGTGAGCTTGAACCAGGCGCGCGCGTAGGCATCGGCGAACTCGGCGGGATGCGCGAGGAAGTGGCGCGAGATCTTCTCGTAGGCCGGATCGAAGCGCAGCGACAGGTCGGCCGTGGTCATCATCGGCGCGTGTTGCTTCGACGGGTCGTGCGCATCCGGAATCAAGTCCTCGGGATCGACGTTCTTCGCGCGCCACTGGTGCGCGCCGGCCGGGCTCTTGACCAGTTCCCAGTCGTATTTGAACAGGACCTTGAAGTAGCCCATGTCCCAGGTCGTCGGGTTCGGCTTCCACGCGCCTTCGATGCCGCTGGTCGTGGTGTCGCCGCCCTTGCCGCTGCCGTGGGCATTGATCCAGCCGAGGCCCATGGCCTCGATCGGCGCGGCCTCGGGTTCGGGGCCGACGAGCTTGGGATCGCCGGCGCCATGCGCCTTGCCGAAGGTATGGCCGCCGGCGACCAGGGCCACGGTCTCGTAGTCGTTCATGGCCATGCGTGCGAAGGTTTCGCGCACGTCGCGGCCCGAGGCCACGGGATCGGGCTTGCCGTCCGGGCCTTCCGGGTTCACGTAGATCAGGCCCATCTGCACCGCGGCCAGCGGGTTGTCGAGGTCGCGGTCGCCGCTGTAG
>CALMWD010000257.1 GCA_937873105.1 uncultured Rhodanobacteraceae bacterium | reverse complement strand
TGTTCTTCGAGCCTTCGACGCGTACCCGCGTCAGCTTCGAACTGGCGGCGATGCGCCTCGGCGCCCAGGTCGTGCCCTTCGACGTCGAACATTCCTCGACGCAGAAAGGAGAAACCCTGCTCGACACGCTGCGCAACCTCGAAGCCATGGGCTGCGACCAGTTCGTGGTGCGCCACAAGGAAAACGGCACGCCGGCGTTTCTCTCCGAACAGGCGGCGGCCGGGGTCTCGATCATCAATGCCGGCGACGGCAACCACGCGCATCCGACCCAGGGCCTGCTCGACGCCTACACCATCCTGCGCCACAAGCCCGACCTCGCGAATCGCTGCGTCGCCATCGTCGGCGACATCCTGCACTCGCGCGTGGCGCGTTCCGACATCCACGCACTGCAAGCCCTTGGCGTGGGCGAACTGCGCGTGGCCGGACCGGAAGCGCTGTTGCCCGCCCGCGACTCGCTGCCCGGCTGCGTCGTTCACCATCGCATCGACGACACCGTGCGCGGCGCCGACGTCGTGATCATGCTGCGCCTTCAGAAGGAACGCATGGAACGCGCCCTGATCGCCTCCGATGCCGACTATTTCCGCGACTGGGGCCTGGACGAGGTCCGCCTGGGGCTCGCCCATCCGGCGGCGATCGTCATGCACCCGGGGCCGATCAATCGCAATGTCGAGATCTCCGATGCCGTCGCCGACGGGGCGCAGTCGCGCATTCTGGAGCAGGTCGCGAACGGCGTGGCCGTGCGCATGGCGGTGATGGCCGCGCTGGCCGGAGCCGGCGCCTGACGCGCTGCAAACCATGGTGACCCGGCGCGCATCTGGACAATTGCTCACGGTTCGCCGCTGCGGCCTGCGCTACGTTGCGCGCCGATGAGGAAGCTCAGGTCGTGACGCCGCGCCAGTTCCCGGTCGAAGAATCGCTGTCCATGCTGATCCACGAATGCGTCGTGGAACTGCTCGAGCATCGCGGGCCGGACGAAACCATCTGCCCGAGCGAGGCCGCGCGCATCCTCGGCGGCGAACTCAACGTCGAATGGCGCGACCTGATGCGTCCGGTGCGCGACGTGGCGGCGAAAATGGCGGACCAGGGCCGCATCGACATCCTGCAGTCGGGCCGGCCGATCGACATTCGCCACGCCCGCGGCCCGGTCAGGCTGCGGCTGCGGCGCAAGCACGATCGCGGCCACTGAGGCGGTCCGCATCCGCTAGAATCGCGCTCTTTTCCGCAAGCCGCGCGATCCATGAGCGACACGCCCAGCCCCAACCATTTCATCCGCCAGATCGTCGTCGACGATCTCGCCTCCCGCAAGCATGCCGCGATCGCGACGCGCTTTCCGCCCGAGCCGAACGGCTACCTGCACATCGGCCACGCCAAGTCGATCTGCCTGAACTTCGGCCTGGCCGCCGAGTTCGAGGGCCGCTGCAACCTGCGTTTCGACGACACCAACCCGGTGAAGGAAGATCCCGAGTATGTCGAGGCGATCAAGGAAGACGTGCAGTGGCTCGGATTCCGCTGGGCGGAACTGCGCCACGCGTCCGACTATTTCGAGCTGATCCATCGCTGCGCCTTGAGGCTGATCCGCGACGGCAAGGCCTATGTCTGCGACCTCTCGGCCGACGAGGTGCGCGAGTATCGCGGCACCCTGACCCAGCCGGGGCGCAACAGCCCTTATCGCGATCGTTCGGTCGAAGATAACCTCGATCTGTTCGCGCGCATGAAGGCGGGCGAATTCGCCGACGGCTCGCGCACCTTGCGCGCCAGGATCGACATGGCGTCGGGCAACATCAACCTGCGCGATCCGGCCCTGTACCGGATCCGCAAGGTCGAGCACCAGAACACCGGCAACGCCTGGTGCATCTATCCGATGTACGACTACGCCCATGTCATCTCGGACGCGGTCGAGGGCATCACCCACTCGCTGTGCACGCTGGAGTTCGAGGACCACCGGCCGCTCTACGACTGGTGCCTGGACCAACTGCCGGTCTGGGACATGCCGGAACTCAAGGATGAACTCGACCGCCTCGGCCTCAAGCCCGGCCGTCCGCGCCAGATCGAGTTCTCGCGCCTGAACCTGGACTTCCTCGTCATGAGCAAGCGCAAGTTGCTCGCGCTGGTGAACGACGGGCTCGTCTCCGGCTGGGACGACCCGCGCATGCCGACGCTGCGCGGCATCCGCCGCCGCGGCTTCACGCCGGAAGCGATCCGCAACTTCATCCGCAACGCCGGCGTCACCAAGCAGGAATCGGTGCTGGAGTTTTCGCTGCTCGAGAACGAAGTGCGCAACGATCTCGACGCCCGCGCCGAACGCCGCATGGCGGTGGTCGATCCGCTCAAGCTCGTCATCACCAACCTGCCCGAGTCGCACGACGAAACGCTGACGATGGCGAACCATCCCAAGGACGAATCGCGCGGCACGCGCCTGGTGCCGTTCTCGCGCGAACTCTGGATCGAACGCGAGGACTTCATGGAGGTCCCGCCCAAGGGCTACCACCGCCTGGTGCCGGGCGGCGAAGTGCGCCTGCGCGGCGTCGGCATCGTGAAGTGCGAGGAGCTGATCAAGGACGCGCAAGGCGATGTCGTCGAAGTGCGCTGCACGCTCGACGAGAGCACGCGCCACGGCCTGCCCGGCGCCGATCGCAAGGTCAAGGGCACGATCCACTGGGTCAGCGCGAAGCAGGCCATCGCCGCCGAAGTGCGCCTGTACGACCGCCTGTTCACCGTCGCCGATCCGGACGACGAAGCCGGCGGCAAGACCTATCGCGACTACCTGAATCCGGCTTCGGTGCGCATCGTCACGGCGCAGCTGGAAGCCTCGCTCGCCAAGGTCGCGGCGGAGACCCGCTTCCAGTTCGAGCGCCTCGGCTACTTCGTCGCCGACCGCAAGGACCATCGCGACGACCGCCCTGTATTCAACCGCGTCTGCACCCTGCGCGATTCCTGGTCGAAGGCGGCAAAGTAAGGTCACGGCGCGGCGTGCGGCATTGCCTCGCCGCACGGCCGCCACTATGGTGCGCGCACTCCATCGGGGAGTAGCCGGATGCGCGCTTCGCGCATCGTTCGCGTCAACACACTTGGCCTGCATCGGCCATGGCGCGCACCGTCGTCGACGCGGCAAGACCGCTGGTTCGTTGCGCATCACCCGGGCCGGGACGTGCGTGACGGACCATCGTGTCCGCATCGTCCCTGCCCTCCGGAGCCCTCGTGGAAGCCCTTCTTCTTTCGACCCTCGCCGTCGCGATCGCCGAAATCGGCGACAAGACGCAACTGTTGTCGCTGGTGCTGGCGGCGCGTTACCGCAAGCCCTGGGCGATCTGCCTCGGCATACTCGCGGCCACGCTGGCGAACCATGCGCTCGCGGCCTGGCTCGGCACGCTGGTCGCGCAGTGGCTGTCGCCCGAAGTGCTGCGCTGGATCGTCGGCCTGAGCTTCCTCGCGGTCGCGGCCTGGACCCTGGTGCCGGACAAGCTCGACGACGAGGACGCCCTGCCGATCAGCGGTCGCGGCGTGTTCCTCGCGACCCTGATCGCGTTCTTCATCGCCGAGATCGGCGACAAGACCCAGGTGGCCACCATCGTGCTCGCCGCACAGCATTCGCCGCTGTGGGCCGTGGTCGCCGGCACCACGATCGGCATGCTACTGGCGAACGTGCCGGTGGTCTTTCTCGGCAGCAAGCTGGCCGACCGCCTGCCGCTGCGGGCGGCGCGCATCGCCGCTGCCATCGTGTTCGCGGCGATGGGCCTGTGGATGTTGCTGCGCTGAGGCGCGGCGGTCATGCGATGCTTCGCACCCATGCCCCCGGAGTACCGACCATGCGCCTGAGCCTGTTGATCCTCGCCGTCCTGTCGCTCGCGGCCTGTTCGACGCCGGACACGGTGGCGACCGCCTCGCCGGTGCCGCCGACCGCCTGCAGGGTCGATGCCGACTGCACGGTCAAGAACGTCGGCAACTGCTGCGGCGAGTACCTGCAGTGCGTGAACGTCGCGCACGTGCCGGATCCGGCCGGGGTCAAGGCCGCCTGCGAACGCGAGGGCCGCAGCAGCATCTGCGGCTCGCCCGACATCGCCGGCTGCCGGTGCATCGACGGCCAATGCGCCGCCAGCGCCGACGATGACGCCCTGCGCCTGAACCAGTAACACCGCTCGAGGAATCCGAATGATCTACGCGCAAGTCCACCTGACCCTGCCCGCCTGGGCGTCCACCGACATCGATCCGCTGCAGCGCTTCGACGACGACGCGGCGCGCATGCGCTTCGTCGCCGGCCTGGCGCGCAAGAACGTCGAGCTCGGCACCGGCGGACCGTTCGGCGCCGCCATCTTCGACGGAGAGGGACGCCTGGTCAGCATCGGCGTGAACCGGGTGATGCCGCAGAACTGCTCGCTCGCCCACGCCGAGATCATGGCCTTCCTGACCGCGCAGCAGCGCCTGCAGCGCTTCCGCCTCAACGAGGACGGCCAGCGCTACGTGCTGGTGACCTCGGCGCAACCGTGCTGCCAGTGTTACGGCGCCAGCTTCTGGGCCGGCATCGACGAAATGCAGATCGGCGCCCGCGCCGAGGACGTGATGTCCCTGACCGAATTCGACGAAGGCCCGCTGCCCGCGGACTGGATCGGCGAACTCGAGAAGCGCGGCATCCGCGTCACCCGCGACCTGCTGCGCGACGAATGCCGCGAGGTGCTGGCCTTCTACAGCGCCCAGGGCGGGCCGAGTTACTGAGCCCGGCATGGCGGACGCCCGACTGATCGCCCTGACCCGCGCCGGCTTCGAACCCGAATGCGCGCAGGAACTGGAGCATGCGCTGGCCGTGCGCGGCGGCGCCGGGTACGCGCAGACGCAGCGCGACAGCGGCTTCGTCGAATTGCACGTGCAGCAGCCGCCGAACGCGCGCCTGCATGTTCGGGACCTGATCTTCGCGCGCCAGTTGTTGCCGCTGATCGGGACCTTCGACGCGCTCGATCCCAAGGACCGGGTCGGCCCGATCCTCGCCGCGGTGAAAGCGTCCGGCGTGATGGTCAGCGATGTCTGGGTGGAAACCGCAGACAGCCCCGCGGGCGAACAGCTGCGCGCGTTCGCGCGCAGCTTCGAATCGGCGATGGCGGCGGCGCTGAAGCGCGAGCGCCGCATGGACGCTTCGCGCAGCTTGCAGCGCCTGCACCTGTTCGCGCGCAGCGGCACGCACATCGACGTCGCCATCGCGAAACATGCCGATGCCGCGCCCTGGAAGGGCGGCATCCCGCGTCTCCGCTTTCCGTCGGAAGCGCCGAGCCGGTCGACGCTCAAGCTGGAGGAGGCCTTCCTGGTCCTGCTCGGCGAGGACGAGCGCGATCGCTGGCTCCAGCCCGGCATGACGGCCGTCGACCTCGGCGCCTGTCCGGGCGGCTGGACCTACCAGTTCGTGCGCCGCTCGATCCGCACCACCGCGGTCGACAACGGGCCGATGGCCGAGTCGCTGATGGCAACCGGCCTCGTCGACCATGTGCGCGCCGACGGCTTCCGCTACCAGCCGGGCAAGCCGGTGGAGTGGATGGTCTGCGACATGGTCGAACAGCCGATCAAGGTCGCCGAACGCATGGCCACCTGGCTGCGCGAGGGCTGGTGCCGGCGCACCATCTTCAACCTCAAGCTGCCGATGAAGAAGCGCTGGCCGGAGGTGCAACGCTGCTTCGCGCGGATGCACGAGTCGGTGCCCTTCGCGCTCGATCTGCGCGCCAAGCAGCTGTACCACGACCGAGAGGAAGTGACGGTGTTCGCGACCCGCGGCTGAAGCCGAAGACATGGCCGAGCCCGGCACGATCGCGTAGATTCGGCCTGCCGTTGCCAGGAAGTCCGCCATGTTTCCATCGCGCTACCTCGCCTTCGTCCTCGCCTGCGTCCTGTGCGCGATCAGCCTTTGGGCCGCGCTGGCCATCGCGCCCGCGTGGTGGTTCGCGTTCGCCGCGCTGGCGGCGCTGGTCCTCATCGGCGTACGCGACCTGATGCAGACGCGCCAGGCCATTCGCCGCAACTATCCGCTGCTGTCGCATTTCCGCTTCTTCTTCGAGTACATCCGTCCCGAGATCCGCCAGTACCTGCTCGAGGACGACACCGAACAGACGCCGTTCTCGCGCGTGCAGCGCTCCATCGTCTACCAGCGCGCGAAGAACGAGGTCGACAAGCGCCCGTTCGGCACCCAACTCGACGTCTACGCGCCGCAATACGAGTGGATCAACCACTCGATCGCGCCGACCGATCCGCCCACGCACGACTTCCGCATCGACATCGGCGGCGAACGCTGCGTCGCGCCGTATTCGGCCAGCGTGTTCAACATCTCGGCGATGAGCTTCGGCGCGCTCGGCGCGAACGCCATCCGTGCGCTCAATGCCGGCGCGAAGCGCGGCGGCTTCTGCCACGACACCGGCGAGGGCTCGATCTCGCGCTACCACCGCGAGATGGGCGGCGATCTGGTCTGGGAAATCGGCAGCGGCTACTTCGGTTGCCGGAACGCCGACGGCACGTTCTCGCGCGAGCGTTTCCGCGAGAACGCCGCCTTCGCGGCGGTGAAAATGATCGAGGTGAAGCTGTCGCAGGGCGCCAAGCCCGGCCATGGCGGCGTGCTGCCGGGCGCGAAGGTGACGCCGGAGATCGCCGAGGCGCGCGGCGTGCCGGCCGGGGTCGACTGCGTGTCGCCGGCGCGGCATTCGGCGTTCTCGACGCCGCGCGGCCTGCTCGAATTCGTCGCCGAACTGCGCGAACTCTCGGGCGGCAAGCCGACCGGCTTCAAGCTCGCGATCGGCCATCCCTGGGAATGGTTCGGCATCGCCAAGGCCATGCACGAGACCGGCCTGGTGCCCGACTTCATCGTCGTCGACGGCAGCGAAGGCGGCACCGGCGCGGCGCCGCTGGAGTTCACCGACCACGTCGGCGCGCCGCTGCGCGAAGCCCTGATGCTGGTGCACAACACGCTGGTGGGACTCGGCCTGCGCGAGCGCGTCAAGCTCGGCGCCAGCGGCAAGATCGTCACCGCCTTCGACCTCGCGCGCACGCTGGCGCTGGGCGCCGACTTCTGCAATTCGGCGCGCGGCTTCATGTTCGCGCTCGGCTGCATCCAGGCGCAGAGTTGCCACACCGGCCGCTGCCCGACCGGGGTGACCACGCAGGATCCTCTGCGGCAGCGTGCACTGGTCGTGCCGGACAAGGCCGAACGCGTGCACCAGTTCCACCAGAACACGCTGAAGGCGCTGCGCGAACTGGTGGCGGCGGCCGGTCTCGAGCATCCGCGCGAACTCGGGCCGGAGCACGTGATCCGCCGCGTGTCCTCGACCGAGGTGCGCTCGCTCGCGGCCCTGCACGTCTGGGCAAGACCGGGCGAGCTGCTGGCCGGCACGCCGGAAAGCCCGGTGTTCCAGGTGTTCTGGGCGGCCGCGCGCAGCGACAGCTTCGCGGCGCCACCACATCTGCTGTCGCTACGCGGATCGAAGCTGCAGTAGCGGCCACTTGCGGCGCGCGCGCCGCTCGGCGACGCTCGCCGCACCCATTCCTCGGAGCCACCCCATGATCCGGCATATGCTCGCGGTGCTGATCGGCATCGTTGTCTGCGGTCTCGTCGTCGGACTGGTCGAGATGGCCAACCTGAAGCTGCATCCGGCCCCGGCGGGCATGGATTTCCACGATCCCGACCAGGTGGCTGCGCATGTCGCGAACCTGCCGGCCGCGGCCTTCGCGATCGTGTTGCTGGCCTGGACGCTCGGAAGCCTGGCCGGCGGGGCGACGGCGGCGCGGATCTCGCGTACGCAGCCCCGCGCCTGCGCCCTCTTCGTCGCCGCCTTCATGCTCGCCGGCGTCGCCTACAACGTGGCGATGTTGCCGCATCCGCCGTGGATGAGCGTGCTCGGCCTGCTGCTGCCGGCACCGGCGGCATGGCTGGGCGCACGCATCGCCGCGGGTCGGACATCATGAGGCGCGTCCGTCGCCATCGGCGGGCCCTGGCGATCGCCTCGCTGCTCGGGACCGCGATCGCGGGCGCCGCATCGGTCGACACCGATGCAGTTGCCGCCGTCGAGCCGCAGCTGATCGCCTGGCGCCGCGACCTCCACCAGCATCCCGAACTCGGCAATCGCGAAGTGCGCACCGCCGCCCTGGTCGCGCGGGAACTGCGCGGCTTCGGCATCGAGGTGCGCGAAGGCATCGCCGTCACCGGCGTGCTCGGCGTGCTGCGCGGCGGCCGCCCCGGCCCGACCCTCGCCCTGCGCGCGGACATGGACGCCCTGCCGGTGACCGAACCGGCCGGCCTGCCCTTCGCATCGACGCAACGGACGACGTATCGCGGCAGCGACACCGGCGTCATGCACGCCTGCGGCCACGATGCGCACGTCGCCATCCTGCTGGCGACGGCGAAGCTGCTCGCCGAGCGCCGCGACACGCTGCGCGGCACCGTCCTGTTCGTGTTCCAGCCGGCCGAGGAAGGTGCGCCCGACGGCGACACCGGCGGCGCCGCGCGCATGCTGGCCGAAGGCGTGTTCGACGGCTTCGCACCGGCGGCGATCTTCGGACTGCACGTGGCCAGCAACCTGCACGTCGGCCAGATCGGCGTGCGCAGCGGCCAATATGTCACCCCCGGCACGGCGCTTGTC
>CALMWD010000256.1 GCA_937873105.1 uncultured Rhodanobacteraceae bacterium | reverse complement strand
CACCCTGCCGTCGCGGTCGACCAGGGCCGCATCGTCGCCATCCTGCCCAGCGCCGAGGCCCGCGACCGGTATGCCGCGCGCGAGACGGTCTCGCGCCCCGGCCACGCGCTGATTCCGGGCCTGGTCAACATCCATTGCCATTCGGCCATGGTGCTGATGCGCGGCCTCGCCGACGACCTGCCGCTGATGTCCTGGCTGCAGGACCACATCTGGCCGACCGAGGCCAAGTTCGTCGGCGCCGAGATGGTCGCCGACGGCACCCTGATCGCCGCGGCGGAACTGATCCGCGGCGGCGTCACCTGCGTCAACGAGATGTACTTCTTCCCGGAGGTCGCGGCGGCGACCCTGAAACGCGTGGGCCTGCGCGCCGCGGTCGGGTTGACCGTCATCGAGTTCCCCTCGGCCTGGGCCAGCCACGCCGACGAATACATCGACAAGGGCCTGGCGCTCGCCGACGAACTCAAGCACGAGTCGATGCTGCGCGCCTGCTGGGCGCCGCATGCGCCGTACACGGTGTCGGACGCGAGCTTCGAAAAGATCCGCATGTATTCGGACCAGCTCGACCTCCCGGTGCACGTGCACGTGCACGAAACCGCCTTCGAGGTCGAGGACGCGCTGCGCCAGCACAAGGAGCGGCCGTTCTCGCGCCTGAAGCGGCTCGGTCTCGTCAACCGCAACCTGATCGCCGTGCACATGACCCAGCTGACCGATGCCGAAATCGCGGCCTGCGCCGAGGCCGGCGTCAGCATCGCCCATTGTCCGGAATCGAATCTCAAGCTGGCCAGCGGCTTCGCGCCGATCGAGGCGCTGCGCCGCGCCGGCGCGAACATCGCACTCGGCACCGACGGCGCCGCCAGCAACAACGACCTCGACCTGATCGGCGAAATGAAGACCGCGGCGCAATTGGCCAAGGCGGTCGCGAAGGACGCGGCCGCACTCGACGCCGCCACAGCCCTGCACATGGCCACGCTCGGCGGCGCACGCGCCCTGGGTTGGGACGAGCGCATCGGCTCCATCGAAGTCGGCAAGGACGCGGATCTGGCCACGATCGCGCTGGACGAGTTCGATACCCTGCCGGTCTACCACCCGATTTCGCAGGTCGTGTACGCCAGCAACCGCCGCGATGTGCGAGACGTCTGGGTGCGCGGCGCACGCAAGCTCGACGGCGGCCGACTGACCGGATTTGACACCGAACGACTGGCCGCCACCGCGCGCAGCTGGGGTGCGCGCATGCGCAGGAAGGACTGAGATGCAGACCGCCGATCCGCGCGAGATCGCGAAATTCAACGAACAGGCGCATCGCTGGTGGGATCCGGATGGCCCGTCGCGCGCCTTGCACGAGCTGAACCCGCAGCGCGTCGCCTTCGTGCGCGAGCGCATGGCGCTTGCCGGCGCACGCGTGCTCGACCTCGGCTGCGGCGGCGGCATCCTGACCGAAGCCCTGGCCGCCGAAGGTGCCGACGTGCTCGGCATCGATGCGGCCGGCGAGCAGATCGAGATCGCGAAACTGCATGCGCTCGAATCCGGTTCGAAGGCGCGGTATCGCCATGTCGATGCCGAGCAACTGGCGGCGGAGATGCCGGGCAGCTTCGACGCGATCTGCTGCATGGAAATGCTCGAACACGTCGAGCAGCCGGAGCGCGTGCTGGCCGCCTGCGCGACCTTGCTGAAGCCGGGCGGGCAGCTGTTCCTGTCGACGATCAACCGCAATGCGCGCAGTTTTGCGCTCGCCATCGTGGCGGCCGAGCACCTGCTCAAGCTGCTGCCGAAGGGCACGCATCGGCACGCCATGTTCATCCGTCCGAGCGAGCTCGCAGCCGGCCTGCGCCAGGCCGGCTTCGAACTGCGCACGCTCGAAGGACTGCAGTACGACCCGTTCCGGCGTCAGGCCTGGCGCAACAGCGACGTCGGCGTGAACTACCTGGCGCACGCGGAGAAGGTCGTTGCCGGCTAGGACGCGCGCACTGCTGTTCGACCTCGACGGCACCCTGCTCGATACCGCGCCCGACATGATCGCCGCGGCGAATGCCTTGCGTGCCGATGCCGGACTCGATGCTATGCCATTGGCGACCTTGCGGCCGTTCGTGTCCAAGGGCGGCCGCGCCATCCTGCGCGCAGCCTTCCCGCACCTCGACGAGGCGATGCGCGAGGCGCTGCTGCAGCCCTTCCTCGATCGCTATCGTGCCGGCATCGCGGTCGCGACGCGGCCGTTCGAGGGCATGCTCGACCTGCTGACGCTGTGCCGGGTGCAGGGCATCCAGCTCGGCATCGTCACCAACAAACCCGGCTGGCTGACCGCTGCGGTGCTGGACGCGCTCGACCTGCAGCGCGAGTTCGGCGCCGTGGTCAGCGGCGACACGTTGCCGGAGAAGAAGCCGCATCCGGCGCCGGTGCTGCACGCCTTGAAGCAGCTCGCCGTGCCGCCGGCCGATGCCTGGATGTTCGGCGACGACCTGCGCGACATCGAGGCGGGTCGGGCGGCCGGCACGCGCACCGCGGCAGCGGCCTTCGGCTACATCGATGCGGAGGACGATCCGCGTCGCTGGGGTGCCGACGCGGTGGTGCGCAGCGCCCACGACATGATCGCCTGGCTGGACTGACGGCGTGGACCACGACACCGTCGAGCGCGACGCTGAAGCCTTCTTCGCGAAATGGGCGGAGGCCTGGCCGTCGGCGCATCCCGCGCGCCTGTTCGCTTCCGACGGCGAGTGGCCCTGGCTGCGGGCGCGGGTGGGCGTCCTGTTCGAGATCGCGGAAACCTGCTGGGTGCTGCGCGACGCCACCGTGCGCGAGCACAAGCTCGCCTGGTGGCTGGACGAGATCCGCCTGCACGAGCGCGGCCAGGCCCGGCATCCGCTGCTGCTGGCGGCGCCGGCGCTGAAGCTGTCCGTGCGCCCGGTCGAGTCGGCGTTGCAGATGCTGCATGAATCGGCGCCCTCGCATGCCTCGCAGGCGCTGACCCGGATCCAGCGCCTGTCCGACGACACCAACGACGCGCCGACGGCGGCCGCGGCGATGCAGGCGATCGCGGCCGCGATGTTCCTGCTCGCCCTGCGCGAGGGGCCGC
>CALMWD010000255.1 GCA_937873105.1 uncultured Rhodanobacteraceae bacterium | reverse complement strand
CCACGGCCACCACGGCAACGCCATCCTCTGCCGCTATCCGATCATCGCCGAACACAATCAGGACGTGAATCACCTCCGCTTCGAGCGTCGCGGCCTGCTCCATTGCGTCGTCGAGGCGCCGGGCCTCGGCAGCCCGCTGCATTGCGTGTGCGTGCATCTGTCGCTGTTCGGCCGGTCGCGCCGCCGACAGATGGACGCGCTGGCAAAGCGGCTCGAAGTCCTGGTTCCGGAAGAAGCGCCGCTGATCATCGCCGGCGACTTCAACGACTGGCGCAACCGCGCGCATGACCTGCTCGCCGACCGACTGGGCCTCGTCGAAGTCTTTGCCGGGGTGATCGGCCGGCCCAGCAGGAGTTTTCCGAGCACGCTGCCGGTACTGCGCCTCGATCGCATCTATACGCGCGGCTTCGACATCGAGCGCACGGAAGTTCACATGGGCGAACCCTGGGCACGGATATCCGACCATGCGGCGCTCTCCGCCCATCTGATGCCGCTGACACTCGCTGGTCGATGAAGGCCGCCTTCCTTGCCGGCAACCGCATCGAACTGCTGAAGACAGGCGGCCAGTACTTCCCCGCGCTGCTTGCCGCCATCGAAGGCGCCCGGCAGGAAATCCACCTGGAAAGCTACATCTTCGCCGACGACGAAACCGGCCGCGCGGTGGCTTCGGCACTCGCGCGGGCCGCGCGGCGCGGCGTGGCGACGCGTGTGATGGTCGACGGGTTCGGCGCCCCCGATTTCCTGACGCGACTGGGACGCGGCATGATCGCGGAAGGGGTCGAGGTGGTGGTCTATCGGCCCGAAGTGGCGCGCCTGCGGCTGCGCCGCCCCCGTTTGCGCCGCCTGCACAGGAAGCTGGCCGTGATCGACCGGCGGCTCGCTTTCGTCGGCGGCATCAATATCATCGACGACCTGGACTCGCCTGGTCTGACGGCGCCGCGCTTCGACTACGCCGTGGCCATCGAAGGGCCGCTGGTCGATCCCGTGCATGCCACCGTCCGCCATCTCTGGCAAATCGTTCGCTGGGCCAGCTTCCGGCACCGCCCGCCGCGGCCGACGCAACCGGCTCGTACCGCACGTAGCGTCGGCAATATCGATGCGAGCTTCGTCGTGCGCGACAACCTGCGGCATCGCCGGGACATCGAGGAAGCCTATCTCGATGCCATCGCCGCCGCCCGGAACGAGATCATTCTGGCCAATGCCTATTTCCTGCCCGGGCGACGCTTTCGACATGCGCTGAACGACGCGGTGGCGCGCGGCGTGCGCGTGAGCGTGCTGCTGCAAGGCCGCGTCGAATACGTGCTTCAGCACTACGCGACCCAGGCGCTCTATGGCAGCCTGCTTGGCGCCGGCGTGAGGATCTTCGAGTACCGGCCGAGTTTCCTGCATGCCAAGGTCGCGGTCATCGACGACGAATGGGCCACCGTCGGCTCGTCGAACATCGACCCCTTCAGCCTGCTCCTGGCGCGCGAAGCCAACGTGATCGTGCGCGATGCCGGCTTTGCCGGACAGCTCCGGCACAGCCTTGCCCAGGCCATCGTCGACGACAGTTCCGAGGTGCGCGCCGCCGATTTCCGCGAGCGCTCGGTCTTTCGACGCGCCGCCAGCTGGCTCGCCTACACCGCGGTGCGGCTCGCGGTAGGCTTGGCGGGCTACGGCGGCAAGCGCGAGTATCGCGCCTAGGCACGCAAGCCGCGCATGCGCGGAACCCGCGACATGTCCCAGTTGGCGCGTGCCCAGCGCCAGAAGTCAGCCGTGGCGGCACGCCGCAATTCCGGCGGCGGCGACTGTCCGAGGAAGG
>CALMWD010000254.1 GCA_937873105.1 uncultured Rhodanobacteraceae bacterium | reverse complement strand
GAAATCGTCGCGGCCCAGACCGGGTTGTGGCCGGTGACAGGCGTCGAAGGCGTGCCGGTCGCCGCCCTCGGCGCGCTCGATCGCCTGCTCGCCATTCTGGCCGACTGGCGCGATGCCGCGCGCACCGGCCTGCGCGCGACGCAATGGTGCGCACGCCTGGAAGCGCTGCTCGCGGACCTCTTCGCACCTGCGCCGGGCGATGCGGACGCGGCCGCGGCGCTGGCGGCGTTGCGCACCGTGGTGCTGGGCCTGCGCGAGCCATTCCGGGCCGCAGACGCCGACCCGGAACTGGCTCATGCCACGCTCTGCGCCCTCGTCGACGAGGCGTTGGCGCGGGTACCGGAGCGGCAACCCTTCCTGCTCGGCGGCATCACCTTCTGCGGCATGGTGCCGCAGCGTTCGATCCCGTTCCGGATGATCGCGGTGCTGGGACTGAACGACGGCGAGTTCCCGCGCGCGAACGGCGACGACGGCCTCGATCCGATGACCCGCCATGCCCGCATCGGCGATCGCGACACGTGCAGCGACGACCGCTACCTGTTCCTGGAAACGCTGATGGCGGCGCGGCAACGCCTGCACCTCAGCTACCACCACGAAGGCGCGCAGGACGGCAAGCCGCGCAATCCCGCGGCCCCGCTGGCCGAGCTGATGGCCTTCCTCGACGCCCGCCTCGGTCCGGACCGGCCCTGGTTCGTGGCGCATCCGCTGCAGCCCTTCGATGCACGCTGCTTCGACGGCGTCGATCCGCGCCTGGCCAGCTTCAGCGCCGAGTTCGCGGCGATGCGCGCGGAACCGCGGTACCGCGACCAGGAGCGCTTCGTGGTCGACGCCGCGGCCGCGCCCGTCGACGCCGCCCGCGACGTGCCGCTGGCCTCGCTGCTGCGCTTCCTTCGCGACCCCGCCGCGGACCTGCTGCGCGACCGCCTGCGCCTGCGCCTCGATGCCCTGACGGAAGACCGCAGCGATGCGCGCGAGCCCTTGTCGCCGATCCCCGATCCGCTGGAACGCCTGCCGCACCAGCTCCTGCTCGACGCGCTGGCGCATGGCCGGTTCGCGCTGCCCGACGCGCCGCCGCAGGCGCTGCGCCTGTCCGGACGACTGCCGGCGGGTCGGCTCGGGCAACAGGCGTATCGCCGCATCGTCGATGCGGTCGATCCCTTGCTGAAGCTGGCGGCCGAAGATGCCGACCTGGCCGCCGGACTGCCGCCACGACGCCCCGTCGCCGTCGACCTGGACCTCGGCGCGGGCCGGCTGCACGGCACGGTCTCGCGCGTGTACGTCCGCGACGGGCAATGGCTGCTGTTCGACGCATTCCCGGGCAAGAAGCTGGCCCGACTCGACTTCCGCCAGCGCCTGCCGCTGTTCGTCGAATGGGCGGCGCTGCGCCTGGCCTATCCGGGCCAAGCGCTGCGCCTGCGCCTGCTGACCGAACCGGCGACGCGCGAGGAACGGCGCTGGGACGAGCGCCTGAACGCGATCGACGCCGAGGCGATGGCTGTGGAAATCCGCGCGCGCCTGGCGCGGCTGGTCGGTTTTTGGCAGCAGTCGGGAAGGCAGCCCCTGCGCTACCTGCCCAAGACCGCCTGGGCCGCCGCGGGCGCCGACGCCGCCGATCGCGGCGAGGTCATGCGCAAGGCCTGGCTGGCGGACGGCCGCGGCGTCGGCGAACGCGACTACGCACCCGGGTATGCGCGCCTGCTCGCGCGCGGACTCGATCCCTCCGATCCCGCCAGCGCCGAAGGCGCCGCCCTGATCGAGGCGGCGACGATGCTGCGTGCCTTGATCGAATTCGACGACGCCGGAGACGCGGCATGAGCCGCGATGCCACGACCTGGCGCGAACTCGTGCTCGATCCGGCCAGCGCGCCGCATCGGCGCATCCTGGTCGAGGCCAGCGCCGGCACCGGCAAGACCTGGACGATCTCGGCGATCTACCTGCGCCTCGTCGTCGAGCACGGCCTGCGGCCGGAGTCCATCGTGGTCTCGACCTTCACCGATGCCGCGGCCGCCGAACTGCGCGAACGCATCCGCACCCGCCTGCTGTGGGCGCTGCGCAGCTGCGACGACGGCACGGCGCTGGCCGCCGAGGCGACGGAGTTGCGGGACTGGTTCGCCACGCAGGCGACACGGCTGCCGCCGGACGACATGCGCTGGCACCTGCAGGCCGCGCTCGCCGAACTCGAACGCGCGCCGATCGCCACCTTGCACGCCTTGTGCAAGCGCATCCTCGCGGAACAGGCCGTGGCCGCCGGCAGCGCACTGCGCCTGGGCGAGCTGGTGCCCGAAGACGCCCTGCGCGACGAACTGCTGGAGGACCTGACGCGCTGGCTGGCACACGCTGCCGGCGACGACGAAACCACCGGCCTGCCCGCGCTGCAGCGGATGCCGCCGCTGGCGCGCGCCAAGCTGCTCCAGGCCGCGATGCAGCCGGGCCTGCACCTGGTCGGCGGCGAAGTCGAGGAACTGCACGAAGTATTCGCGGACTCGGGCTGGCCCGCGCGCCTGCGCGATTTCGCCGCGACCCTGCCGCTGCGGCCGCGCAAGTCGGCGCTGCGCACGCGCCTGGGCGAACTCGCGGATTGGATCGCCGGCGCCGACATCGCCACCGCCGTCGACACCCGGCTCAGGGACAAGTTCAAGGAACTGTTCGCCGAGGCGAACTGGCACGAGCAGCTCGTGCCGGAACGGGCGGCGACGATCCTGGCCGATCCGGTCGCGCAGTTCGCGCGCCGCGCCGCGGCCGCGCTGATCGAACGCGACGCCCTCCTGTGCGCGCAGGGCGTGCGCCGGGTGCTGCCGATGCTCGCCGCCTGGCGCGCGTCGCGCCTGAGCGAGCGCGAACAGCTGAGCTTCGACGACCTGATCGGACGCGTGCACGCGCAAGCGATCCTGGCGCGCGACACGCCCGGCCATCTCGCCGACCGCCTGCATGCACGGTGGCCGGTGGCGCTGATCGACGAGTTCCAGGACACCGACGCGCGGCAATGGGCGATCTTCGATGCCCTGCATCGCGACCGCGACGGCGCGGTGCGCGGCCTGCTGCTGCTGATCGGCGATCCCAAGCAGGCGATCTACGGTTTCCGCGGCAGCGACATCGCGACCTACCTGCGCGCCGCGGCAACCACGACGCAACGCCTGACCCTGGCCGTGAACCAGCGCGCCAGCACCGGGCTCGTCGCCGCCACCAATGCCTTGTACGGCGCCCGCCGCGATGCCTTCGCGATGGACGGTGCCGCGATCCGCTACCCGCCGGTGCAGGCGGCAGGGCGCGCCGATGCGGCGCCGCTGGTGCGCATGGACGACGCGCCCTGGGCGCCGCTGCAGCTGCATGCGGCGACTGCCGACGCCTTCGGCTTGTGCGCCGCCCTGATCGCCGATTACCTGGCGCCGGACCGATGGCGCATCGGCGATCGCGCGCTGGCCGCGGGCGACATCGCCGTGCTGTTGCCGCGCCACGCCGACATCGAGGCGCTGCGCGAGGTGCTGCAGCGACACGACATTCCCTGCGTCAGCGGCGGCCGCAGCGATGTCTTCGCCTCGCCCTGGGCCGAAGAGCTGCGCATCGTGCTGCATGCCCTGGCGCAACCGTCCGACGCCGGCGCGCTGCGCGCGGCCCTGGCCACGCGCCTGCTCGGCGCGGGGTATGGCGACCTGCATCGCTACGCCGCGGACGAGGCGGCCTGGCGCGCCCGTGTCGAGCCGTTGTCGCAATGGGCGGACGCCTGGGAACGCCACGGCGTGCTGCGTGCGGTCGACGAGATCGTCGCGTCCGCGGCGCCACGGCTGCTCGCCCGCCTCGACGGCGAGCGCGCCCTGACCGACCTGCGCCATCTCGGCGAACTGCTGCAGGCCGAGGCGCAGCATCGACCGGGACGACACCGGCTGCTGGCCTGGTTCGCTGCGCGTTGCGACGGCACCGCGCAACGCGGCGAGGCCGGATCGCGCGAGCACGAGCTGCGCATCGAATCGGACGCCGGCCGCGTGCAGTTGCTGACCTTGCACGCCAGCAAGGGACTGGAGTTCCCGATCGTGCTGTTGCCGCGCATGGACGCGCAGCGCGGCGTGCGGATCGACCATCCGGCATGGACCGATGCCGAGCGCGGCATCCGCTGCCTCGATCTCGGCAGCGCCCGCCTGGGCGCGCATCGGGCGCTGGCGGCGCGCGATGGTCTGCAGGAACGTGCCCGCCTGCTCTATGTCGCCCTGACACGCGCCATCCATGCCTGCCATGTCGTGCTGCCCGACGCGGGAACCGTCGTCGACGACCAGGCCTCGGCCCTGGCCTGGCTGTTGCACGAGGTCGATCTCGACGGACTGGCGGCGACGGTGCCGGAGATCGCACGGGTCGCCGACGGACCGACACCCGCACCGGCGCGGCCTGCGACGGCGGTCGCCCGCGCGCGCAAGGCACGTGCCTGGCCGAACCGGCGCGAGCTCGATGCGGCCTACAGCTTCTCGTCGCTGATGGCGCGCGCGGCGACGAGCTGGCATGAGGACGAAGCCGCCCGGGACGAGGCGATGGCGCCCGACATCGCGATCGCCGAGGCGGTCGCCGACCCGCGCCTGCAGGCCCTGGACGAATGGCGCGGCGTCGCCTTCGGCAACGTGCTGCACGCGGTCTTCGAGCTCCGCGAACGCGCGCGTCCGATCGCCGAGCAGCGCGCCCTGGTCCACGAACAGCTGGCACGCGCCGGCCTGCGCGTGGACACGGCGCGCGCGCCGCGCCTGGTCGATGCCGTGATCGAGCGCGTGCAGGCCACACTCGACGCCGATCTCGGCGACGGGCTGCGCCTGGGCGAGATCGAGGCCCGCGCCGAGCGCGCCGAGATGGGCTTCCAATGCCGCATCGATCGCCTCGACTTGGCCGCCCTGCGGCGGTTGTGCGACGGCGCCGGCGAGACCGGCCTGCTCCCGGCCGCGCTGGGCGAAACCCGGCTGCGCGGTTTCCTCAGCGGCAAGATCGACCTGGTGCTGGTGCACGGCGGCGCGGTGCACGTGCTCGACTACAAGAGCAACCGCCTCGGCGACCGCCTCGCCGACTACGAGGGCATGGCCCTGGACCGCGCCATGAGCGAACACGGCTATCGCTGGCAGGCGCTGATCTACGCGATCGCGGTGCGGCGTTACCTGGCGCGGCGCCAGCGCGACCGGGCCGCGGCCTTGCCGCTCGGCGACGCGATCTACCTGTTCGTGCGCGCGGTGGGGCTCGCCCCGGGCGCCGGCGTGTGGCGACATCGCTTCGCGCCGGACTTCGTCGCGGCGGTCGACGCCCTGTTCGCGACCGCAGAGGCATCGAACCCATGATCCCGTTCGATTTCCGCGGCCCCGGGACCACCCCGCACGAGCCGGAATGGCGCGACCTGGATCGGCTGATCTTCCGCTGGACGCGTTCGATCGGCGGCACGCCCGAGCTCGCCCGTTGCGCCGCACGCCTGAGCCTGGCCGAGCGCCGCGGCCACACCGCACTGATCCTGGATCCCGAGGCGGCATCGGCCTGCCGGAGCTCGCCCCTGGTCGGCGACGGTGCCGCACCCACGCCCTTCGTGCTCGACGACGACGATCGCTTCTACTTCTGGCGCGGCCACGCCGACGAGGTGGCGGTGGCCGCCGCATTGGCGGCGCGCGCACAAGCGGCAGCGGCGGTGCCGAACGCGGCGCCGGACTGGATCGCGGCGCTGTTCGCGGACGACGACGGCGAGCGCACCGCCGCGCAACGTGCCGCCGTGCGCGCGGCGCTGGGGCAGCGCCTGCTGGTGCTGACCGGCGGCCCCGGCACGGGCAAGACCACGACCGTGGTGCGGCTGTTGCTGGCCCTGGGCCGCGCGCAGCAGGCACCGCTCGCGATCCGCCTCGCCGCCCCGACCGGCAAGGCGGCGCAACGACTGCAGCAGGCGATCGCGCAGGGCCGCGAGGCGCTGTCCGGACGCCTCGACGACGGCTGGCAGACGGCGCTGGAAACCCTGTCCCGACTCGAGGCGCAGACCCTGCATCGCCTGCTCGACTTCGATCCGCGCAGCGGACGCTGGCGACGCAACCGCGAGCAGCCGCTGGCCGCCGACGTCGTGGTCGTCGACGAAGCCTCGATGCTGGACCTGGCGCAGATGCGCGCCCTGCTGGCGGCACTGCCGGCGCAGGCGCGGCTGGTGCTGGTCGGCGATGCCGATCAGCTCGCGTCGATCGCCGCCGGCGCGGTGCTGACCGACGTGGTGCAGGCCCTAGACGCCGCCGCCGCGCCGGCGCTGGTGCGGCTGGAGCACGTGTTCCGGGCCACGCCGGCGCTGACCGCCGCCAACCGCGCGATCCGCGCCGGCGATGCCGAGGCGCTGGCTGCGGCCGCGAACGAGGGCGCCGTCGAGCGGCACCCGATCGGCGCCGCCGGGACCTTGCGCTCGGCCCTGCTGGCCTGGGCCGAGCGGCTGTCCCGATGTCTGGACGAGTGCGCCGTGCAGACGCGCCACGATCCCGTGCGCGCCGCCGCCACCCTGCGCGCCCTGCAGCGGCAACAACTGCTGTGCGCCTTGCGCGAATCGGCCCAGGGCGCGACCGCGGTGAACGCGATGCTGCAATCGGCGCTGGCGCAACGTCATGGCGTGGGCGACCGCCTCTGGTTTCCCGGCCGCATCGTCATGATCACCCGCAACGACGAGGCGCATGGCCTGTACAACGGCGATCTCGGCGTCGCCCTGCCGGACGCGCAAGGTCGGCTGATGGGCTGGTTCGAGGGGCGCGGCGACGTGCCGGCGCGCGCCTTCCTGCCGACGTTGCTGCCGGCGCACGAAACCGCCTACGCCATCACCATCCACAAGAGCCAGGGGTCGGAGTACGACGACGTGGCGGTCTTGCTCGCGCCCGCGCCGGACTCGCCGATCCTGTCGCGGCAATTGCTCTACACCGCGGCCTCGCGCGCCAAGCGCTCCCTGTCGTTGTGGGCCGACGAGGCGGTGATCGTCGCCGCCCTGGCGCGCCCGGTGGCGCGCTCCGGCGGCCTGCAATCGAAACTCCGCGACGCGCTCCGCAATCCTTCGTGACGCCCGCATCGGGCCATCGCGGCGCGTGTTAGCGTCGCCGCCTTCCGCTGGAATCCCCATGGCCCTGCACCAAGCCTCCGGCCGCTGGCAGATCGGTCTGCCGCTGGCCATCACCACCGCCGTGTTCTGGGCGACGCTGCCGATCGCGATCCGCCTCGTCATCGAACACGTCGACGTCTGGACCCTGATCTGGTCGCGCTTCGTCGCGGCCACCCTGATGCTGGCGCTGTGGACGGCCTGGCGCGGCGGCTTCGGCCAGTTCCGCGGCCTGTCGCGCAACGGCTGGTGGCTGCTGCTGCTGGCGTCGGTGATGCTGATCGGCAACTTCGTCGGCTACACCATCGGACTCGACTACACCACGCCGGCGAACGCGCAACTGCTGATCCAGGCCGCGCCGCTGCTGATGTCGATCGGCGGCATCCTCGTGTTCCGCGAGCGTTTCAACGCGCTGCAGTGGAGCGGCGTCGCGGCGGTGGCGATCGGCCTCGGCCTGTTCGCCTTCGACCAGTCGCGCCATTCGGCCGTACCGAGCGATCGCTACCTGCTTGGCGCCGCCATCGTCCTGGTCGCGGCCGTAGTCTGGGCGGTCTATGCGCTGGCTCAGAAGCAGCTGCTGCAGCATCTCGGATCGGGCGCGGTGATGATGGTGATCTACGCGATCTCGGCCCTGCTGCTGACGCCGATCGCATCGCCCTCGCAACTGGTCGGCCTCGACACCGTGCACACGCTGGCGCTCGGCTATTGCCTGATCAATACCGTCGCCGCCTACGGCGCCTTCGCCGAAGCGCTGGCGCACTGGGAAGCCTCGCGCGTCGGCGTGGTGCTGGCGCTGACGCCGCTGCTCACCGTGGTCTCGGTCGAAATCGCGCATCGCCTGAATCCGGCCCTGGTGCCGCCGGAAACCATCACCACGCTCGGTTACGTCGGTGCGGCCGTGGTCGTGATCGGTTCGGCGGTCGCCAGCCTGTCGCGGAAGTGATACCCACCGCCCACGCCCGACCATCGAATGCCGGCAGCATCGACTCGCTTCGCCGTCCAAACCCTCACGACCCGGGACAAACTGGTCGGACGATGTCGACCCTAGGCGGACAGTCGAGCCGATCGAAGATCAGCGGGAAGACCCTGATCCACTTCCTGGCAGGACTCCGTTGGATGGCGCATGCTGCGCCAGCGCAACGGCTGCGACGGGGCTGGACTTGGCGACCTGCTCATGGGTGACGCCATCGCGGATCTGGTAGATGCGTTTGAACGTCGGGATGATCTTCTCGTCGTGGGTGACGACGATGATGGCGGTCTCGTAGCGCCGCGCCATCTCGTTGAGGATGCGCACCACGGCCATGGCGCGTTCCGAGTCGAGCGGTGCCGTGGGTTCGTCGGCCAGGATGACCGGCGGACGATTGACTAGGCCGCGCGCGATCGCCACGCGCTGCTGCTCGCCGCCGGATAGTTGCGAAGGCTGGGCGCGGGCGCGGTGCCCCACATCGAGCGCCGCCAACAACTCGCGTGCGCGATCGCGCGCATCGGCATTCGGCACGCCGGCGAGCATCGGCAGGAGCGCGACGTTGTCGGTGACATCGAGGAACGGGATCAGGTAGGGCGCCTGGAAGACGAAGCCGATCTTGTCGCGACGCAGCGCGCGCAGGTCGCGCACGCGCCAGCCGTCGTCGTAGATCACCTCGTCGCCGAGCGTCATGCGTCCGGCCGTCGGATCGATCACCGCGCCAAGACATTTCAGCAGTGTGCTCTTGCCTGAGCCCGAGGGTCCGATCAGGCCGACCACTTCGCCGGGCGCCACGTGCATGTCGACGCCTTTCAGGGCATCCACGGCAGTGTTGCCGCTGCCGTAGCGCTTGCACAGTCCTTCAATGCGGATGCCGGTACCGCCCATCTCAGCCTCCGATTGCTTCGGCCGGATCGACCTGGAGCGCCATGCGGATGGCGACAACGCTGGCCAGTGCGCAGATCGCCATCACCGCGAAGAAGCCGATGACCGAATCCGCGGGGACCAGCAGCACGTACTTCGGAAACATCGGGCCGGCCCAGGTGGCGGTGATGCGCCCGACCGCGAAGCCGATCGCGCCGAGCGCGAGCGCCTGCTGCAGGATCATGGCGGCGATGGTGCGATTGCGCGTGCCGATCAGCTTGAGCACGGCGATCTCGCGGATCTTGTCCATGGTCAGCGTG
>CALMWD010000253.1 GCA_937873105.1 uncultured Rhodanobacteraceae bacterium | reverse complement strand
CCCGGCGCAGCTGTCGGGCGGCGAGCAGCAGCGCATCGCGATCGCGCGCGCCATCGCCAAGCGGCCGGCGGTCCTGCTCTGCGACGAGCCCACCGGCGCCCTCGATTCCGCCACCGGCGTGAAGGTGCTGGAAGCGCTGGAACGCATCAATGCCGAGACCGGCACGACCACGGTGGTGATCACCCACAATGCCGACATCGCCACGATGGCGCATCGGGTGTTGTACCTGGCCGACGGCCGTATCGTGCGCGAGCAGGTCAACGCGGCGCGCAAGCGCGCCGCCGACCTGCGCTGGTAGCCGGCCGGTGCGTGCGCTGCACACCAAGGCGCTGCGCGACCTCTGGCACCTGCGCAGCCAGGCCCTGGCGATCGCGCTCGTCATCGCGGCCGGCCTCGCGAACCTGGTGATGTCGCGGGCGACGCTGGAATCGCTGTCGGAGACGCGCCAGCGCTTCTACGACGACCACGCCTTCGCCGACGTGTTCGCGCAGGCAAGGCGCGTGCCCGAAGCGGTGGCCGAGCGCCTGCGCGAGATCGACGGCGTGCAGGCGGTGGAAACGCGGCTGGTGTCCGGCGCCCATCTCTCGGTACCCGGTTTCGAGGAGCCGGTGCGGGCCCTGATGGTGTCGCTGCCGGACAGCGCCGAGCCGCTGCTGAACCGGCCCTACCTGCGCGCCGGCCGCCTGCTGGCGCCGGGCAGCGAAGACGAGGCGGTGATCAGCGAAGCCTTCGCCGAAGCGCATGGCTTCGCGCCCGGCGATACCTTGTCGGCGACGATCTACGGGCGGCAGCGCGAACTGCGCATCGTCGGCATCGCGCTCTCGCCCGAATACGTCTACCAGATCCAGCCCGGCACGGTGTTCCCGGACTTCCGCCGCTTCGCCATCGTCTGGATGAACCGGCGCGCGCTGGAAGCGGCATTGGACATGGACGGCGCCTTCAACAACGTGACCCTGAAGCTGGCCGCACGCACGCGCACCGAGGCCGCGATCGCCGCGGTCGACGACGTGCTCGCGCCCTATGGCGGCCTCGGCGCCTACGACCGCGAGGACCAGGTCTCGAACCGCTTCCTGAGCGAGGAGCTGCGCCAGCTCGACACCATGGCGCGGATCTTCCCGACCATCTTCCTTGGCGTCGCCGCCTTCCTGCTCAATGTCGTGATCTCGCGCCTGGTCGGCATGCAGCGCGACCAGATCGCCATCCTCAAGGCCTTCGGTTATTCGAACCTCGCCATCGGACTGCATTACGCCTTTCTGGTCGCGCTGATCGTCGGCGTCGGCGTGGTCGTCGGCCTGCTCGGCGGCGTCCGCCTCGGGCACTGGATGGCCGGCGTCTACCAGGACTTCTATCGTTTTCCCTTCCTCGAGTTCAGGATGAGCGGCGGCGTCTTCCTGCTCGGCGTCGGCGTCAGCCTGCTCGCCGCCTTCATCGGTACCGCGCACGCCGTCGTCGCCGCGGCGCGGCTGCCGCCTGCGGAAGCGATGCGTCCGCCCGCGCCCGAACGCTATCGCCCGGCGTTGTTCGAGCGTCTCGGCCTGTCGTCCGTCCTGAGCCAGCCGACGCGCATGGTGCTGCGGCATCTGGAGCGCCGGCCGTGGAAATCGCTGCTGTCGGTGGTCGGCCTCGCCTTCGCCTGCGCCATCATGATGATGGGACGATTCCAGACCGACGCCATCGACTACATGATCGACGTGCAGTTCCGCATCGGCCAGCGCAACGATCTCTCGGCCGATTTCACCGAAGCCACGGGGCCGTCTGCCGCACATGAACTGCGCGCGCTCCCGGGCGTGCGCCATGTCGAGGGTTATCGCAACGTGCCCGTGGTGCTGCGCCATGGCCTGCACCATGAACGCAATGCAATCCAGGGCCTGGCCCGCGACAGCGTGCTGAAGCGCCCGGTGAATCGCGACCTGCAGCGCGTGCCGATCCCGGACGAGGGCCTGTTGCTGACCGACTACCTCGCCGAACAGCTGGGCGTCGGCATCGGCGATGTCGTCGAGATCGAGGTGCTGGAAGGCCGCCGGCGCACACTGCGGGCGGTCGTGGCCGGCGTGGTCAACGAATACCTGGGCGTCAACGCCTACATGGACCTGGACGCGCTGAACCGGCTGCTCGGCGAGGGCGATCGCCTCTCCGGCGTGCTGATCGCGGCCGACACCGAGGCGCAGGCGGACCTGTTCCGCGAACTCGAACGGCGCCCGCGCGTGGCCGGTGTCGGCGTGCGCCGGCTCGCGATCCAGAACTTCTACGAGACGCTCGGCGAAAGCCTCGGCGTGTTCACGTTCGTCGCCCTGATCCTCGGCGGCGTGATCAATTTCGGCGTGGTCTACAACGCCGCGCGGGTGTCGCTGTCGGAACGCGGCCGCGACCTGGCCAGCCTGCGCGTGCTCGGTTTCACCCGCGGCGAAGTGTCCTACGTGCTGGTCGGCGAACTGGTGCTGCTGGTGCTGTTGTCGATCCCGCTCGGGTTCGCGACCGGATATATGCTCAGCCTTTACATGGCGGTGAGCATGCAGTCGGAACTGTTCCGCATCCCGGTGCTGGTGACGGCGCAGACCTACGGCTTCGCCGGACTGGCGATGCTGGCCTCGACCCTGGTGTCGGCGCTGATCGTGCAGCGGCGCATCGGTCGTCTGGACCTGATCGGCGTGCTCAAGACGAGGGAATGAGGCGATGAAACCCAGGCAATGGCTCGGTGTCGGCGTGGGCTTGGCGGTGATCGCCGGCCTGTTCGCGCTGGCTTGGCACGACCCCGGCCTCGATGTCGAACTGGCCGAGGTGCGCGCGGCGCCGCTGCGCGTCAGCCTGCAGGAAGAGGGCAAGACGCGGCTGAAGCAGCGATATCTGATCAGCGCGCCGGTGGCCGGCACGGTGCGGCGCATCGAGCGCGAACCCGGCGACACGGGCAGGCAGGGCAAGGTCGTGGCCGAACTGGAACCGCTGGCCGGCGCCCTGATGGATCCGCAGACGCGCGCGCGCGCCAGCGCCGAGGCGGCATCCGCGGACGCTTCGGTCCGCGCCGCGCGCGAGCGCGTGAATGCCGCCGAGGCG
>CALMWD010000252.1 GCA_937873105.1 uncultured Rhodanobacteraceae bacterium | reverse complement strand
GGTTACGGTCTGCGCCGTGGTGTCGAGCACGACCGGGCCGCATTCCAGCTGCGGCTTGCTCCAGCCGGTGGCGCGGCGCATCAGCGCGTTGATGCGCGCCAGCAGTTCCTCGACGTGGAAGGGCTTGACCAGGTAGTCGTCGGCGCCGGTCTTCAGGCCCTCGACCTTGTCCTGCCAGCTCGAACGCGCGGTCAGGATCAGGATCGGATACTTCTGGCCCAGGCTGCGCAGCTTCTGGATCAGCTCCAGGCCGGTCATCTTGGGCAGGCCGAGGTCGATGATCGCGACGTCGAACGGCACTTCCTTGCCCAGGAACATCGCCTCTTCGCCATCGCTGGCGGTGTCGACGGCGTAACCTTCGCGCTTCAGGCGCGCCGCCAGGGTTTCGCGCAGCGGCGCTTCATCTTCAACGAGCAGGATCCGCATTCACTGTTCTCCTTGTTGTTCGCGCGCATTCGGCGCGGGCGATGATTCGGGCTTCTGCAACTGCACCACGCGCACGCGTCCGCTCGGCGTGAGCAGCTTGACGCGGTACACGTCGCGGCCGCCGCTGCGCATGCGGTCCGCGGACAGCACCTTGCCGCCGTGGGCGCGCTGCGCCTGCTCGATCGCCGCGTGCATGTCCTGGCTGATCTCGCGCGGCATCGGGTAACGGTTGCGCAGCGACTCGATGCGCTGCTCGCGCGCATCGTAGCGGCGCGGCGTCGCCGGCGTGCCGCTGGCGGGACGATATCCCTCGCGGCTGTAGCGGCCGGGCGCGATCGGAGCGTCCGGGCTGACCAGGGCCGGGCGTTCGCGCGGCGGATCGTCGTCGAAGCGCGGCGAGCGCTCGGATTCCGCGCGCGCGGCCACCGCCGCGAGGGCGGTCAGGCAGGCGAGAAGAATCAGTCGGTGCAAGGGCATGTCCGGATCATAGCCCCGGCCATCGCGCCGGGAAACGCGGCCACCATGGTGCAGGGGCATTGAATCACGGCTGAAGCGGCTCAGCCGCGCCGCAACGCGGTTGCGAGGGCTTCAGGCTGCGCCGCCAGCGGCTCGGCCCGCGCCGGCAGGGCCAGCCAATGCGCCAGCGCCGCCGGCACCGGCACGGCGCGGCCGATCAGCGGCTCGACCACGCTGTCGAACTTGGCCGGATGCGCGGTCGCGACGATGGCCCAGTCGCGCGTGTCGCCCCCGGCACGCCGGCGTGCGACGAATTCCGCGGCGCAGGCGGTGTGCGGGCAGATGATCGTGTCGAACTCGGCCAGGAAGGCGGGCAGACGCCGACGAAGGGTGTCGTCGTCGACCGACAACGTGTGCAAGCCGCCCGCATCCGCGAAGCCGGCACGCAGGCGTTCCAGGTTGCTCGGCGCGCCGACATCCATCGCATTCGCGATCGTCGCGATGGACGGGCGCGGCCGATACTCGCCGCTTTCGAAGAAGTCCGGCAACACGCGGTTGGCATTGGTGACGATGGCGATGTCGCCGATCGGCAGGCCCATGGCGCGCACCCAGATCGCGGCCAGCGCATTGCCGAGGTTGCCGCTCGGAATGGCGACGTTGAGCGTCGCGCCGCCGGCGCGGGCATGGCGCAGCGCGGACAGGGCGTAGTAGGCCATCTGCGGCAGCAGGCGGCCGATGCTGATGCTGTTGGCGCTGGTCAGCGGCACCGCGGCCTGCAATCC
>CALMWD010000251.1 GCA_937873105.1 uncultured Rhodanobacteraceae bacterium | reverse complement strand
CGACATTCATCTGGAAGCGACCCAGTCCGGCCTCCTCATCCGGTTGCGCATCGATGGCGTCCTCGAAACGGTCGGTCAAACCAGCGGGCTGGAACTGGCCGAACAGACGGTCTCGCGCCTCAAGGTCCTCGCCGAACTGGACATCGCGGAACGCCGCGTCCCGCAGGACGGCCGCATCACCGTCGATCTCGACGGGCGCCGCATCGACTTGCGGCTGTCGATCATGCCGAGCATCCACGGCGAGGATGCCGTGCTGCGCATTCTGGACAAGCGCCGCCTGATCCCGGCCGGGGAAACGCTGGGCCTCGAACAGCTCGGCTTCGCCAGCGCGGACCTCGCGCAGATGCGCACCCTCGCCCGGAAACCCCACGGCATGCTGCTGGTCACCGGCCCGACCGGCAGCGGCAAGACCACGACGCTCTACGGCGTGCTTTCCGAAATCAACAACGGCCGCGACAAGATCGTGACCATCGAGGATCCGGTCGAGTACGAATTGTCCGGCGTGCTGCAGATCCCGGTCAATGACAAGAAGGGGCTGAGCTTCGCGCGCGGGCTGCGGTCGATCCTGCGACACGACCCGGACAAGATCATGGTCGGCGAGATCCGCGATGCCGAGACGGCCGAGATCGCCGTGCAGTCGGCATTGACCGGCCATCTGGTGCTATCGACGGTGCACGCCAACCACGTCTTCGATGTGTTCAACCGGTTTGCCCACCTCGGCATCGACCCCTACCTGCTGACGGCGGCACTCAACGGCGTCTGGGCACAGCGCCTGCTGCGCACGATCTGCCCGCACTGCGCCGAACCCGTCATACCCACGACACGCGAACTTGCCGAACTCGGCCTGCCGGCGGAGGCCGCCGAGGGCGGATTCCGGCGCGGCAGCGGCTGCGGCAAGTGTCGCCACACCGGCTATCGGGGACGTCGGGCGGTTGCCGAGATCCTGGCACTCGACGACCACCTGCGTACCCTGATAGCCCAACGGGCGCCGCTCGCCGACATCAAGGCCGAAGCGCGCCGCAGAGGAACGTACAGCCTGCGCGATGCCGCCCTGCAACTCGCACGCGCCGGCCTGACCACGCTCGAGGAGGTGGCCCGTGTCACTCAGGAAGACTGAAGCCGCCATCCTGCATGTCACGCGCAGCGGCCCGCGGCCGCTGCAGAAAGCGCCCCGTCACGGCGCCCTGCTCGACATCCTCGTGACCGACCGTGTCGCGCGCTACTGGATTCTCGAACGTCCGCCCGGACTCGCCGGCACGGCGGAACTCGACCTGCTGGCGGCGGAACGCTTTGCCGCCATCTACGGCGACGACCCGGCCGACTGGACGATCCGGGTCGACCCCGCGCCCTGGTCGGAGCGCTGGCTGGTCTGCGCGATTCCGCTCCGCTATGCGACCGAACTGCCCCGTACCGCGGCGGCGGAAGGCTGGCGGGTGCGGCAGGTGCAATCGCGGTACATCCGCGAATTCAACCGCTGCTGCCGTCATCTGGATGCCAATACGGCCTTCTGCGTCGCGGCACGCGAGTGCACCACCATCGGCCTGATCGTCCAGGGCCAATGGCGCGGCATCCGGGTGCACCCTCCCCTGACCCACAGCAGCGCCGGTTTCGACACGTTGCTGCAGCGCGATTGCCGGCAGGCAGACCTGTCGACTGCGGTGCTGCGCCCGGTCGTGGTGGGATCGTTGCGCGCAATGGCGAACTGAAGCCATGCTCAAACCCCTGGCCATCGATTTCGCCCCCACGCGCAGGAGCGTCAGGCCGGCCGGCTGGCTCGCCAGCGGCGCGGGTGCCGTGCTGCTGGCCGTGGCCGGATTCGCCTGGCTGCCACCCGCGCATGTCGAGGCCAGCCACATGACGGAAGCCAGCCAGCGGCAGCGGGTTTTGCCGGACGGTGACAGCGCGCAGGCGGTCGACATGGCGGTCCGCGAACTCAACCTGCCCTGGCTCGCCGTCCTCGATGCACTGAACAGCGAGTTCGGTCCCGGCGCGGATGCCGTGCTGCTGCAGGTGGATACCGATGTCCGGCGTGCCATCGTCCGGCTCGAGGGCGCAGCGAACGATGCAGCGGTCGTGCAAAGCTATCCCGCCCGCCTGCGCGCACTCGGGCCGATCGCCGAAGCCACCCTCGTCGGCCAGGAAGTGCGTGGCGATGCCCAATCCCACCACTCACGGCCGGTCCGTTTCGTCATCGAGTTGCGCATGCGGGAGGGCACATGAATCCGCGCCTGTTCGCGGAACTGCTCCTGCGCCGGTACGGCTGGCCCGTGCTGCTGATCCCGGCGGCCTGCATCGCGCTGGCCGGTAGTGCGGTGTTCATGCGCGCGGTGCATCCGGCGGAAACGGGCGCTGAAACAGGCTTAGTGCTGCCCACCGACGATGGCCGGCAACTCGACGCCCATCACCGGGAATTTCTCGCCGTGCTGATTCCCCGTGCCGAGCTCGAAACCCGCCAGCGCGAGGTACTCGATACGGCCGCGCGCCACAACCTCGTGCCGGGACGCGTGGACTATGGCTACGAAAACAACGCCGCCGGCCGGTTCGGCATCGCCTCCCTGCAACTGCCCCTGCAGGGCAGCTACACCGACCTGCGCGCTTTCCTCGCCACGGTGCTGGCCGCACAACCGGCGCTGGCGATTCGCGAGCTCGACATCCGGCGCAGCGAGGACGGCCGAAGCATCGAGGCCCGGCTCCGGCTCGACTTCCATACCACTACCCTCCCCGAGGCCGGCCAATGAAATCCGGTCGACTGACCTGGTTGCTGCTCGCGCTCGTGGCAACTGCCGCGCTGGCGGCGTTCGGCGATGCACAGGAAGCCCCCGCGACTGCGACCACGTTGCCGCACGCCGCGGAACGCCACGTGGCGATCCGTGTCCTGCTGCCCCGGCAATACGTTCCCACCCCCGCAGGCGACCCCTTTGCGATCCACCTGCCAGCGCAAGCTGCTCCGGCCGAACGCCCGGATGCCGTCCCGCCAGTGCCGACTTTCAGTGCGGCGCCCAACTGGCGTGTGCTGGGCAAGCAGCAGGCAGAGGGCGAAGGCTGGACGGTCTTCCTCGCGCGCGGAGAAGAAACCTGCGTGGTGCGCGCCGGCGATACGCTGGACGACCGTTATCGCGTGCTCGCCATCGTCCCGCCGACGCTGACGCTGCAGCACCTCAAGAACAAGACCAGACACACGCTCGACATCGGAGACGCCAGAGAATGAAACGCCTGCTTGCACCGCTCTTCCTCGCCGCCTGCCTCGCAGGCTGCGTGACGACCCAGGGCCCGTATCAGGAAGGCCGCCAGCTCGCCGAACAGGGACGCTATGAAGAAGCCCTGCCGCGCTACGAAGCTGCGCTGCGCGAGGATCCGAACCGGGCCGAGCTGCGCCTCGCGGTCGCGAGCACGCGCGAACGCCTTGCCGGCCAGTGGCTGCAGCAGGCCGAACAGGTGGCCGCCAGCGGCCGGCGCGCTGATGCCGACCTGTTGATCACCCGCGCGGTGACGCTCGATCCGACCAACGAGCGCGCCCGCAAGCTGGCCGACAACGCGCGTCTCGAACGCCGCCGCGCGGAATGGCAGGTGGAAGCGGAAACAGCCTGGGCGCGTGGCGATGCCGAGACGGCCCGCTCGCGGCTGCAGGCGATCCTTGCCGAAGCGCCGCAGGATGCGACGGCATTGCGGCTACGCGACGCGATCGATGCAAGCCAGTCGAACCAGGCACCGGCCCAGCCCGACCCGAAGATGGCCGCCGCGCTGGCGAAGCCCGTATCCATAGAGTTCAAGGATGCCAGCCTGAAACAGATCTTCGAGGTACTGGCCCGTACCTCGGGCATCAACTTCGTGTTCGACAAGGATGTGAATGCCAGCCAGCCGACCACGATCTACCTGCGCCGCGCGACGGTGAAGGATATTCTCGGTGCCGTGCTGGCGGCCCAGCAGCTCGAGCAGCGCACGCTCGACACCGGCACCATCCTCGTCTATCCGAACACCCCGGCCAAGGCACGCGACCATCAGGCGCTGACGATCAAGACCTTCTACCTGACCAACATGGATGCGAAAATCGCCGCGAACACGCTGCGGGCGATCCTCAAGGCACGGGACATCGTCGCCGATGAAAAGCAGAACATGCTGGTCATGCGCGATACGCCCGAAGCCATCCGGCAGGCCGAGAAACTGCTGGCGGCGCATGACCTGCCCGAGCCCGAAGTGATGCTCGAAGTGGAAATCCTCGAGGTGAAGCGCAGCCGGCTGTACGAACTCGGCATCCGCTGGCCCGACCTGCTGACGCTGACGCCGCTCGCCTCGATCGCTGGTGGCGCCTTGACGCTGGCGGATATCCGCAATGCCAACTCGCGCACGCTGGGTGCGACGGTCGCGCCATTGTCGCTGTCGGCCGGCAAGGGTGACACGGATGTCAATCTGCTCGCCAACCCGCGCATCCGCACGCGCAACCGCGAGACGGCCAAGATCCTCATCGGCGACCGCGTACCCAACATCACGACGACGGCAACGGCCACCGGTTTCGTCGCCGAGTCGGTGCAATACGTCGATGTCGGTCTCAAGCTCGACGTGCAGCCGACCATCTACCTCGACAACGAAGTGGCGATCCGCATCAGTCTTGAGGTCAGCAACATCGTCGATCAGGTCAAGACCAAGACCGGCACGCTCGCTTACCAGATCGGCACGCGCAATGCCGCCACCCTGCTGCGGCTCAAGGATGGCGAGAACCAGGTGCTGGCCGGCCTGATCAGCGATTCCGACCGCGGCACGGTCAACAAGGTGCCTGGTCTCGGCGACATCCCGGTCGTCGGGCGCCTCTTCAGCAGCCGTTCCGAGGACGGCCAGAAGACCGAACTGATGCTGTCCATCACGCCGCGCCTCGTACGCGGCATGGCGCGTCCGGCACTGGCACGCACCGAATTCAATGCCGGGACGGAATCCAGCGTGCGCATCCAGGGGCCGGACCTCGCGTCCTACACCGAAGTCGTGCCGCCTTCAATCGCACCGGTCGAGGGAGGACAGCCGCGGTGAGCCACGCGGGGAAATGGCGCGGCTTCACGCTGATCGAGGTCGCCGTCGTGCTGGCGATCCTCGGCGTACTGGCCAGCATCGTCACGCCATTTGCCGAAGTGGCGGCGCAGCGCGGGCGCGAGCAGGAGCTGCGCCGCGCCCTGCGCGAAATCCGCGATGCGATCGATGCCTACAAGCTGGCATCCGACGAAGGTCGCATCCCGCGCGTCGCGGGAGCGAGCAGCTACCCGCCTACCCTGCAGGCACTGGTCGATGGCGTGGCCGATGCACGCAATCCGAAACAGGTCAAGGTCTTTTTCCTGCGTCGCATCCCGCGTGATCCGATGCACGCCGACGCGAACATCGATGCAGCCGCGACCTGGGGCAAACGCAGCTACGCCAGCGAAGCCGACGCCCCGCAGGCAGGCGAAGATGTCTACGACGTGTTTTCGCGCTCGACGGTCGTCGGCCTGAATGGTGTCGAGTACCGCAAATGGTGAACCGCTCCGCGCACGGCTTCACCCTGATCGAACTGCTGGTGGTGCTGGCCGTGCTTGGGTTGCTGCTCTCGCTCGCCGCGCCCAAGTACGTGCGCAGCGTCGATAACGCGAAGGAAACGGTGCTCGCGGAAAACCTGCGCACCACGCGCGAGGCCATCGACCGCTTCCATGCCGACCGTGGGCGTTACCCGTCCTCCCTCGACGAACTGGTGACGCGGCGTTACTTGCGCAGCCTGCCGGTCGACCCGCTGGTCGGCAACGCGACGGCCTGGCGGAT
>CALMWD010000250.1 GCA_937873105.1 uncultured Rhodanobacteraceae bacterium | reverse complement strand
GGCTGAAGGCCACCGGCGGCATGGTGACGATCGAAGCTGCGGCCGGGGGCGGCCTGGTGCCGTGGGCGGTCATGGGCGGCCTGTCGACGCGGCCCGGCCGCGATGCCGTGCTCGGGGCCTCGACGACCCGGGTCGGCGATTTCCGTCTCGACAGCATCGGCCTGTCGGCGTCCTGGGACGATCGTCTCGAACTTTCGCTCGGCCGCCAGCAATTCACCGTCGACCGCGGCCTGCTGCCCGCCGGCATCGACCGTCGCATCGGCCAGACCGTGCTCGGCGCGAAGCTGCGCGTGGCCGGCGACCTGATCTATGGCGACCTGCCGCAGATGGCCGTCGGCCTGCACTACAAGCACAGCGACTCGGACGTGTTGGCGACGGCGCTCGGCGCGCGTCGCAACGACGATGTCGAGGCGTACTTCAGCGTCACGCGCCTGTTCCTGGCCGGCCCCTTCGACCGCAACTGGCTGCTCAACGGCACGCTGCGCGCCACTCGCGCCAACGAGACCGGCCTGCTCGGCTTCGGCCGTGCCGGGGACGACGATTACGCGCTCGTCGGCGAAGTCTCGGCGGCAATGTTCTTCACGCCGGAGTTCGCACTCGGCGCCGAATACCGGCAAAAGCCCGAAGGACTGCCGGGACTCGGCGAATCGGACTGGCGCGACGTCTTCGTCGCCTGGGTGCCGAACCGGAACTTCAGCCTGGCTCTGGCCTGGGTCGACCTCGGCACCATCGCCGCGCGGCCGGACCAGGACGGCGTGTTCGTGTCGATGACGGGGAACTGGTGATGCGCGCGATCCTGGCCACGATGATGTCGCTGCTGCTCGCGGCCTGCGCGAGCACGCGCGAACCGCGCCTGTACGACGCCCTCGGCGGCGAGGCCGGCATCGCGAAACTCGTCGATGCGCTGGTCGCCGAATACCATGCCGACGCGAAGATCGGCTTCCTGTTCTCCGAGACCGACGATGCCTACTTCAAGGCGCGATTGCGCGAACAGTTGTGCCTGGTCAGCGACGGCGGCTGCGACTACACCGGGCTGAGCATGGCAGAGGCGCATTCCGGCATGGACCTGTCGGAGGCGCAGTTCAACGACTTCGTCGACGCCTCGCGCCGGGCCATGACCCGGGCCGGCTTCCCGATCGGCGTGCAGAACCGCCTGCTCGCCCGCCTCGCGCCGATGCGCGGCGAAGTCATCCACCAGTAGGTCGCGGCGCCAGGTCGCCGGGCACGGTCTGCGCCATCGCGGTCTTCGCGATGCCGAGCCGCATCAGGCCGTCTTCGCCCGTGACCACCGAATCCACGGCCAGCGAGCGGAAGTTGTCGAGCGACAGCGGCTTGTTCGCGAACGGCCACAGGCCGAAGGCCGCCGCCTGAAGCCAGCCGATCGACTTCGGCATCGGCAACACGATCCGGCGCAGCCCCATCCAGTGCGCGGTGCGGCGCACGATCTCGGCCAGGGTCACGACCTCGGGTCCGCCCAGCTCGTGGATCTGCCCGATGCTGTCGTCGCGGCCGAGCGCACGCGCGAAGGCTTCCGCGACGTCCTCGACCGCCACCGGCTGGAAACGCGCGTCGGCGCCGGCCAAGGGCATCAGCGGCGACAGCTTCAGCAGCTCGGCGAAGCGGCCGAACAGGCCATCGCCGCGCCCGAAGATCACCGAGGGCCGGAAGATCGTCCAGCGCAGGCCGCTGGCCTGCACCGCCGCTTCGGCCGCGCCGCGCGTGCGCAGGTAGTGGCTGGCGCCGCTCCCGGCGTTCAACGCGCTCATCTGCAGCAGGCGCGAGACGCCGGCGCGCCGGGCCGCGGCGATGGCGGTTTGCGTGAGTTGCACGTGGGCGCGTTCGAACTCGCGCCCGCCGGCGCCGCCGATGCCGGACTCGTTGAGGATGCCGACCAGGTTCACGACCGCGTCCGCGCCCGCGCACTGCGCCGCCAGCCAGTCGCCGTCGTAGACATCGCCCTCGCGCAGTTCGACGCCGGGCCACAGGGCGACCTCGCGATGACGACTGCGGTTGCGCGTCAACACCACGACGCCGTGGCCGTCGCGCACCAGCCGCCGCGCCAGCACCTGCCCGACGAAACCGCTCCCGCCCAGCATCACGATGCGCATGATCCGACTCCTCCGAGGCGCCTGATGATGATGCGCCCGGCGTCAGGGTTTTGTCGCGGCCGCTGCCGAAGAGGTCGGGCAGGCGACGTCACGCCGCGGCGGCGGCTTGTCGGTGGTGCGCGACAACGCGTAGTCGAGCGAGAAGGCCTTGCCGTTCAGGCGCCAGTCGTAGATCACCGCGAAGGCGAGCACGCGCGCCACGTACTCGCGCGTTTCCTTGAACGGAATGGTTTCGACGAACAGGTCGGGTTCGAGGTGGCCGCGCTTGGCCAGCCAGGCATCCACCCGGTGCGGACCGGCGTTGTAGGCCGCCGCGGCCAGCCAGTGCGCCCCCTGGAATCGCTGCAGCATGCCGGACAGGTAACGCGTGCCGAGCGCGACATTGAGCGCCGGATCGAACAGCGCCAGCGGATTCGCGAACGTGCGCTTCTCGGCCTTGGCCATGCGCCGCGCCGTCTCCGGGATCAGCTGCATCAGGCCGTAGGCGTTCGCATGCGACTTCGCGTCCTGCACCCAGGCGCTTTCCGAACGGATCAGCCCGAACACGAAGGCCGGCGACAGGGCGTGCTTCTGCGCGGCGGCGACGATCAGTTCGCGATGCGCGAGCGGGAACCGCAGCGTGTAGGCACGCAGGTCGTCGCCGCCATTCAACGCGAACGGGGCGCGGTCGTGCCAGCCGCGGGCGTCGGCGAGCGCGACCGCGGCCAGGCGCGTCGGGGCGTCGGCTTCCGCCAGCGCAGCGTCCCATTCGCGCCGCGCTTCCGTGGTCCAGCCGATGGCGTGCAGTTCGAAGGCGCGCGCGAATCCGGGCACGACGAGGGCGCGCGAGGCATCGCCGGCATCGGGCGGCGTGGTCGGGCACAAGGCGTAGGGCCGGGCGCTGCGCTCGGCCGCGAGGAAGCCGAAGAAGGTCGGCGAGGCCGCGAGTTCGCGGTAGAAGCCCGCGGCCTGGGCATCACCGCGCAGTTCGGCGACGCGGGCGCGCCAGTATTGCCAGCGCGGATCGCCGAGTTGGGCCGCATCGAAGCGATCGATCGCCGCCTGCGCATCGGCGAGATCGCGGCGCGACAGCGCTTCGCGCAGGCGCCATTCGCGCGTCGCGGCGCTGTCCTGGCCCACCGGCAGCAGGTCCAGCCAGGGCTCGGCGTCGGCTTGGAAGCTGTTGGCGCGATACAGCGCGATGGCGTCGATCACGCGGTATTTCTGCGCGTCCTCGAACCGGAAACGCGCCGAAAACTCCCGCCACAGGCCGGCAGCGAGCGCGTCGTCGCGTGCGGCGATGCGCGCCAGACCGAGCGCGAGCGCGCGCCGATGCGGCGCGTCGTCCGGCCAGGTCTTCGCGGCTTG
>CALMWD010000249.1 GCA_937873105.1 uncultured Rhodanobacteraceae bacterium | reverse complement strand
AGGGACTCCGATCCGGTGAACGTGAGGACGGTCAGACCGCCAAGGTGCGGCTGGCGCCGCTCAGGCTGAGCCCGACCGCGAGCTTGCGCTGGTCGAGCGGCGGCAGCAGGGAGAACAGGCCGGCGACCGTGTTCTGGAAAGCCGCGTCGTCCATGCCCGCGCGCATTCCGGTCAGCAGTTGCACGCGTTCCTGGTGGCGCAGGGCGCGCATCATCAGGGCCAGCGCACGATTCATTTCCTCGCGCGGGATCGAGGCCACCAGTTCCGCGTGCAGACCGCGCAGCTCCTCGTCGCTGTAGGCCGACCACAGGGCTGCGTTGTTATCGATTTCCTCGACGCGCATGTGCAGCAGCTGCTCGGCGACGATGCGCGCGAGTTCGCCGTAGAGCTGGTCGGCGATCGTGCCGCGCGCGCCCCGAGGCGTGGCCGTCAGCGTCTCGGCGAGTTCGCGCAGCAGGGCAAATTCGTCGCGATGGGCGCGATGGTCGTCCTCGGTCTGTTGCGCGGCGCCGGGAATGCGCGCCTCGATGGCAGCGTGCAGGAAACGGTTCTCGTGAAAGGCGTGGCTGTCGAGCGCGTCGAGCAGGTGTTCGAGCGCCGCCAGGGCATGGGCGACCTCGGCGGCATCGTCCGGGTCCATGCGCCCGATCTGGACCAGGGTGTCCGAGAGTTGCAGGCGCAGGGCCTTGTGGATCAGGCGGTAGGGGTCATGGCGGATGGCGGACATGGGCATTCCTCGAAGCCGTGGCGGCGAGGAATCGCCGCCTCGTCATCGCTGACGAGGCGGGCCGGCATTTCATGTCAGTCGGTCGAAACCGTTCAGCCCTGGTTGATCTGGGCCAGCCACTGCATCAGTTGCGGCAGCGGCAGCGCGCCGGACACGCGGCCGAGCTCGCGGCCGCCGCCGAACACGGCCAGGGTCGGGATGCTGCGGATGGCGAACGGCGCCGCCGCCTGCGGATGCGCTTCGGTATCGAGCTTGAGCAGGCGGAAACGCGGTTCGAGGCGACGCGCCGCCTCCGCATAGGTCGGCGCGAACTGCCGGCACGGGCCGCACCAGGGCGCCCAGAAATCGACGACGACCGGCAGCTCGTCGCGCTGCAGGTGTCGGGCGAGCTGGTCGCCGTCGACCGCGCGCGGCTGGCCGACGAACAGCGCCGCGTGGCAGCGCCCGCACTTGGGCGCGGCCGCCAGGCGTTCCTCGGGCAGGCGGTTCACGGCATCACAATGCGGACAAACGACGTGCAGGCTGGCATCACTCATGGATTCACCTCGAACCGCGACATGCGGGTCGCGGGCCGCGAATCAAGGTCAGGGCACGTCGCGGGCCTGCCAGCGGCGCGCCGCCGCCACGACGACGACGACCGCGAGCACCGCGCCGATCGCATACACCGGCGTCGCGAGCGCACGATCGGCCTCGGACTGCGCCGCCGCCAGCGGAAAGAACCAGGGATAGAACTTCATCCACTTCGAACTGGCCGCGATGACCAGGCCGATCATGGCCACGATGCCGCTGCCGAGCGAGACCGCGATGGCCGCCCAGCGTGCCGCGATGGCCACGTGCAGGGCAACGATCAGCATGCAGGCGGCGGCGACCTTGCCGAGCAGCAGGACGCTGCCCGGGCCCGGGGCGCCCGCCGGCATCGCCAGCGAGGGCACGGCCCAGGCGACAAGGTTGCCGAACACCACGGTCCAGACCCACAGCGACGCGAGGCTGACGAGGACCAGCCCGAACACCACCAGCGTCTTCGCCGCGAACAGGCGCGTGGCGTCGATCGGTGCGGCGAACAGGCGTTTCCAGCCGCCGTGCTGGTGTTCGACGCCGACCACCAGCGCCGCTTCGAGCGCGATGAACAGGGTCAGTCCGAGCATCACCCAACCCGACAGGTTGGCCTGGAACAACGCGTCCCAGGCCTGCTCGGGCGCGCCCATGAAGGCCTTGCCGCGTTGCGCCAGCATCAGGGCGTAGAGCAGCGCGATGACGCCGGGCAGGACCAGGGCGACGAACAGGGCGAGGGTGCGGCGCAGCTTGAACAGCTCGACCGCGATCAGGCGATGCAGCGGGATCATGCGGCGGCTCCGGCGTCGGTGAGTTCGAAGAACATGCGCGTCAGGTCGGCGCGCACCGGGTGCAGCGCATGCACGGCGATGCCGGCGCCGACGAGCTGACGATTGATTGCGGCCGCGGGCTGCGCGTCCAGCGGCACGTGCAGGGCGTCGTCGCCATCGCGCACGGCCAGGCCCATCGCCGCGAGCAGGGCGGCGGCGCGTTCGCGGTCGTCGCAGTCGATGCGCAGTTCCGGCGCGAAGCGCCGGTGCAGCGCGGCGATGCCGCCCTGGAACAGCAGGCGACCGCCGCGGATCACTCCGACATGGCTGGCGATTTGTTCGACTTCGTTGAGCATGTGGCTGGACAGCAGCACGGTCAGCGGCAGGCGCTTGGGCAGTTCGCGAATCAGCTCGCGCATCGCGACGATGCCGGCGGGGTCGAGGCCGTTGGTCGGCTCGTCGAGGATCAGCAGTTCCGGTTCGGCGAGCAGCGCATGCGCCAGGCCGAGACGTTGTTTCATGCCGAGCGAGTATTCGCGCGCCGGGCGCCGGGCGTCGGCGCGCAGGTCGACGATGTCGAGCACGGCGTCGATGCGCGCCCGCGGCAGGCCGAGCAGGATCTGCGTCGCGCGCAGGTTGTCGTGACCGCTCAGGTGCGGATACAGGCTCGGCATCTCGATCAGGCTGCCGATGCGGCGCAGGACGGATTCGCGCCGCTGCGCCAGGTCTTCGCCGAACACCCGGATGCGGCCGCCGCTCGGGCGCGTCAGGCCGAGCAGCATGCGCAGGGTCGTGGTCTTGCCGGCGCCGTTCGGGCCAAGGAAGCCGTAGATGGCGCCGGGCTCGACGCAAAGATCGAGCGCGTCCACCGCGACATGGCTGGGAAAGCGCTTCGACAGCGCCTGGGTTTCGATCAGTGCGGGCATGGGTCCTCCGGTGCGCGCATGCTCGGCGAAGCGGGGCCTGCGTTCACCGGGCCAGACGTCATGCCGTGGCGCTTCGTGTCGGCGCCGAGGCGGCAAATCGCGGCGGATTCGCGGGCAGCGTCAGATCCGCGACACCGACCAGGACTGCATGCGCCCGTCGCGATACGGCATCACGCCATGGAACGGGCGCGGATCGGCGTCGAACAACAGCGGCAGGAAATGGCGGTCGCCGTCCCACAGCGGCAGGTCCATGATGCGCTCGATCGGTACCCATTCGAGGTCGCCTTCGGCATTCCGCGCCGGCGGCGTGCCCTCGTACCGCGTGATCAGGAACACGAAGCCGAACCAGTCCTCGCCGTGCTTGCCGAAACCGGGCCAGGAAATCGTGCCGCGCAGCTGCAGTTCCGGGCAGTCGATCTGCGCTTCCTCGCGGATTTCACGGCGCATGCCGGCGACGATGTCCTCGTCCGCTTCGAGCTTCCCGCCAAGGCCGTTGTACTTGCCGAGATGCGCGTCGTGGGCGCGGGCATTGCGATGCACCAGCAGCACCTGCCTGCGGTCGGGAGAGAGAACGTAGCCGAGCGTGGCGAGGATGGGCGTGTAGGGCATCGAGGGGACTGCGGTGCGTGCGGAGACGCCGACTATAATGCGTGTCGCATTTCCACCGGCAGGAGCCGATGTCCGATTTCCAAGCCTGGGTGGCCAGCCGCGGCGGTGCTTGCTGGCCGGCGTCCGAAGACCAGTTCCTCTGGGTGTCGACGGATCGGCGGCGCAGTGCCGTGCTCGATCGCGCCGCGGCCGTGTTGTGGCAAATGGCACTGGGCTTCCAGCCGCGATCGGCGCTGATCGCCGCGGCCCAGCAGCGGCAGTCGATGCCGCTGGCGGTCGCGGAGGCGGCGTTCGCGCGCTTGCAATCGCTCGACCTGATCGTCACGCCGGACGCGATGATCGGAGGCGATCACGAGGTCGGTTCGCCGCCGCCGCCGGTGATCGCGGTGCGCACCTATCGGCGTCCGCAGGCATTGGAACGGCTGCTCGCGTCCGCCCTGGCGATGCAGCGCGACGGTGCGGTGCCGCGACCCTGGCTGGTGATCGACGACGCCCGCGACGACGCCGATGCGGCGCCCAACATCGAGGTCGTGACGGCGATCGCGCGCGCGGGCCTCGATGTCATGTATCTCGGGCCGGGCCAACGTCGGGAAGCCCTGGCGTCGCTGCCCGGGGGGACGGACCCGACATTCGCCGCGTTGCTCGATCCGGTCGTGCTGTCGACCGCGAGCGGTTCCCGTTCCTGGAACTGGGCCATGCTGCTGACGGCGGGCGGCACCGTCTCGATGATCGACGACGACTGTTTCCTGCCGGTGCGGCGTCCCGCCCACTGGCGGCGCGAGTGGTCCATGCAGAACTCGTCCGCGAACGAGGGCCGCTTCTACGACGGCACCCTGCCGATGCTGCCGGCGATGCAGGAAGACCCCTGGGAGGAGGCCGCCGCCGTCCTGGGCCGATCGCCCGGCGCGTTGGCCCGGCGCGATGGCCTGGCCCTGCGCCAGATCGCCGGCAAGACGCTGGAGCAATTGCTGCCGTGGCAAGCCGGCAGGCGTGTCGCGGCGGTCGTGGCCGGCATCCACGGCGGGCACGTGTT
>CALMWD010000248.1 GCA_937873105.1 uncultured Rhodanobacteraceae bacterium | reverse complement strand
GCGTCGGCGATCTCCACCTCACGACCGTGACGGTGCGGCAGCTTGTCGTCCATCTTGGACTTGCGGTGGCCTTCCATCGCCTCAGAGACTTCAGAATGGATCAGCGCCAGCTTCTCGCCGACGATGTGAGGACGGCTGATCAGTTGCTCCCCGGTGCGCAGATCCTTCCACCAGCCAGCCGCGACAGACGCGGAATGGCACGCAGACTGTAGGGTGCGGCCTGCTTCGCGGATCTGATCGTTCAGTTCTTGCATTGCTTTTTCCATTTCAAACTCCAAGTTGGTCGAAAAATTTGTCCTTCTGCAGCACCTCGAACACTGCCATCGCGTCGTCGCTCGCCCGGTGTGTCTGCGCAAGAGGACGACCCATCACGTATTCATAAAGGTTGATGAGCCTTGGGCGCTTGCCCATCACAGGTGTGTATTCCTGAGCCGTGCAGATGATCTCGGTTGGCCAAGGGAAGCCGGTTCTGCCGCACCGCTTCAGTTCGTTGGTTAGCATGCCAACGTCGAACGGCGCATTGTGGGCGATGCCGATGTCGGAGCCGCCGAAGACCTCTTCGGTCTCAGCCAGCAGCTGGCGGAACAACGGCTTGCCTTGCAGGTCTTCATTGGTGATGCCTGTTATCTTGGTGATCTCGGCGCTGATCTCGCATTCCGGGTAGATGAGCCAGTTGTGTTCTCCAGCCAGCTTTCCGTCCTCAACGACGATCACGCCAAGTTCGATGATGCGTGGTTGCTTCTCCAGCGGTGCCTTGGACGGCAGCAGCAGGCCAGTTGTTTCTGTGTCAAAAATCACAGCTTTCATGTTCGCTCCTTCTGAGTTGTTGGTGCAGGCTTGTGGCGGTTAAGCACCGCCACTTTGGTCACCACTTGGCCTGCGTTCGCGGCTGGAGGAGCACCGTTAGGACTTGTGTGGCTCGGCGAGACGAACGATGAACTTCAGATCCACACCGAGAATGTCCTTGGTGTCGAAGATCACGTAGTTGTACCAACGCTGACCGGCGATGACAGGATTGGTGTGCGAGTCGGTGAAGACCTCCTGCGCCACAACGATGTTGCGCTCGGCGAAGAATGCACGCCACTTGACGAGGTCTTCTGCGGAGCAATGCATGCCGAGGTGCGAAACGGCGTTGCGACCGCGCTGCATGTCGTCCATCCAGTTGTCGCCCTTGGTGTAGTCCAACACCTCGAATTCCTTGCCTGCGAAGATGTCGTAGTTGAAGCTGAGATCAGCCTCGTTGGTGCCGGGACGACCGAAGACATTGCCGGTGGCGACAACGTGATCTTCTGCCCAGTTGGCTGCGCCGATCTCGGTGAGCAGCTTCTTGGCGGCAACCGGATCTTTCGGGCAAATGGCGATCTGTTCGATGGTGAATTTCATGGTTGTATTTCCTTTCGTTGGTTGGGTAAATCAAAGGCCGTACTGCAGATCGCAGCCGGTGAGAAACTTGTGGTGCTCTTTGTCTTGCAACAAGAAGGCGATGAAGTCTGCAACCTGCTTCGGATCGGTCTCTTCACCGGCCAACAGTCCAGCGATCTGGTAGCGTTGCGCCTCCTCCATCGTCCAGCCACGAGTGCGCACCACTTCGGCGTCGATCTGGCGGCTCATCTCGGTGTCGCGCAGCTTGTTGGGGCTGACGGAGAAGACGGTGATGCCGTGACGCCGGGTGAGCTCACGCGCCATTTGCTTGGTCATGATGAGCGCGGCACCCTTGGAGGCATTGTAGCAGATCGACGAAGTCATCGGCATGTGCGCCGCATTGCTGACGATGTTGAGAATCGTGCCTTTGCTCTTGATGAGCAGCGGGAGACAAGCCTGCGACATCTTCATGATGCCCTTTGCGTTGATGCCGACGACGCGATCCCACAGATCGTCCTTCACGTCTTCCAACATGTCGATGCCATTGACACCGGCGCAGTTGATCAGGACGTCCAACTCCTCAACACCTTCCAGGTTGGGATTGAGAACGTCCAGTCCGTCCTTGATGTCGTATTCGAAAACCGTGTGGCCTTCGTTGATCAGCTTCACGACCAGCGCAGCGCCGAGGCCAGAGCCGGAACCAGTTACCAGAATGTTGCTCATGCTTTGTCTCCTTGTTGTTCAATAACGATTGCTTCGATCATGGCGCTGTACACGCCGTCGTCGTGGATGCTGTCTTGGTGCGTCAGATTGCTGATGGCGAAACGGGATAGCTTCACCAGCTTCAACTCGAACAGATGGAATTGGTCGCTGTGCAAAACCTCCTTCGGCACGCCGTTGGGGAAGAGCACGGCCATCAGCTTGCCGACCATGCGGAAGTTGTCGCCATAGACGGCGTTGCGCTGGCGGAAGGTGTCGGCCATCTCGTCAAGGATCATCCCGGCGTCCTTCTTGAACACGGGCTTGGCGAACGGCTTCTGCACCGGGCCTCCGTTGAAATCTTCTTCGTTGGTCATTGTTGCTCCTTCAGCTGATGAGAATGTTGGATGGACGAGTGTAGGCGCAGGTGTCGTGGATCTTGCGCACCTCAGCGTTGATGCCCAGCTTGCGGTACATCTCGACAACGTCTTCGCGGTCGTCGTAGGCGCAGGCGATGCTGCCGGGATTCACCCCATAATCATTGACCAGCGCATTCAAGAACATGCGCTTGAGCTCCTTGCTGTGGGTGTGGTTGTTGTTCGGACGCATGAACAGCGCACTGAAATTCACACCGTTGCGACGCAGCCATTCAGCCGTCGGCGCTTCATAGAAGCTGGGACGCGCAGTGAAAATGACAATGTCGTGCGGCACGAGAGCGTTGCACAAGTCGGTGTTGCCGATCTCGTCGAACGGAGCCAGACCGTGGTAGGTGTGGTACCGGGCGGTCGGGTTGGTCTCGTTCCAGTCGATCGACGGGATGCGCCACTCGTCGTTGGCGATGCAGTTGTCCAGGTCCAAAATGATGATGCTCATGCTGCTTCCTCCTTGGGTTCCGCGGACAACAGAAACGGTCGCCGGGATGTATGAATAGTTGCAATCGACCTTGTTGAACGGCTTCTCGCCTGTTTGGACGATGTTGTTGGCGTGATTGACGAGGGTCTGCTCTACCTCTTCCCTGGTGAATTCGATCTTCATTTGCCTGTCTCCTTGCGCATCTTGTCTACGATCTTGAGCAACTCGCCTTTCTTCAGCAGGTTGCCGCCATATTCGCGTTCTGCGAATGCTTCGATCTCAGCGAAATAATCACGACCTTGCTGAAACAGGAACTTGTCTGCCCAAGGATGCACCGCCAAGACCTCATCGACCATCGCATTGACGACCTTCTGATACTCGGACTGGGTGCGTCCTCCGGTGCGGCTCTTGGCCAGATCGACGAACGTGCGCAGGTTGAACTTGCAGACGATGTTGGTGGCGATGTTGGTAGGCAGGATGCCGCGAGCGTCTTCAGCCGGTTGGCCTTCCTCGATCAATGCGCCGTAGGCAGACTTGATCTCGTCCAGACAACGATCGATGATGGCCATCGCCTTGGGGTTGGACTTGTTCTTGTCGGTGTAAACGTATTCGAAGTCGTTCATGTTCAGCACGCGCATCGTCTGCTGGGCGTAGCTGGCGGCTCGGGTGCGCACTTGCTGGTGGGTGTAGGCGCGGCTGACGCCTTCGACAAGGAAGACGTAATCGACGAACTCCCAGCTGCTGGGGATGGTGTTGGCCATGTATTCCAACTCCTCCAGCTTCTTCTCGGCAGGCCAGGAGCGAATCTCGTCCATCAGGCCGGGATTCATCGTCAGGCGCGTGCTCTTGGTGAAGAGCAACAGCGTGCTGGCGTCCTGCGTGTAGTTGATCAGGGTGACTTTCATAATGTTTCCTTTCTAAGTTCGTCCGGTCTTGCTTGACCGTGACGATATTATGCCTGAAGTTTTCAAACGTCGGCAAGCACTTTGTGAAAATTATTTCGCAGTGTGCCGGTGACGGTCGTAAGTCGTTGTATTCATTAGCTTTTTCAACACGGACAGATCATGAATAACGTCGTCCAGCAGCAGGTTGCGCCACGTGCCGAAGCGCCCAAGGCTGTAGATCTGATGGTTGGTGGTGAGGTCGAAGATGAACCGCTTGCGCCAAGCGTCGTCGATCTTGGCGATCT
>CALMWD010000247.1 GCA_937873105.1 uncultured Rhodanobacteraceae bacterium | reverse complement strand
GTAGGCGCCGTCGCTCAATTCCTTGGCGGCGCGCTGCGCCATTTCATCGCGGGTCCAGGCCATGGTTCGTCCTCTTGTGTGTGAAAGGCCATTCGGCGTGCGCCTGCAGCGCGGCCGTGGGAAGTTCGTCGCCGTAGATGCGGCGCGCGCGTGCCAGTCGGCGGGCTGCCGCATCCAGTTCCGGCGGGAGAGAAGCATCGACCAGCGTCCGCGCCGTCTCGAACAGCGTGGATGCAGCGCGCAGACGCTCTTCCGGCGTCATCGCCGCGTGGCGCGCCTGAACGAGTGCCGCCACCGCCGCCGAAGTGTCGTTCATGGCAGCACCTCCGCAAGCATGTCGGCCACCCCGAGTCGGGCGGCCCAGCGATCGAGATACTCCCGATCCAAGGGGCCGTCGGCCAGCAGGCGAACGTCGCGTCGCTGCAGGTCGGAACCGCTGTCGCGCCCCCAAACCAGCTTCGAGAGGATGAGGTCTTCCCGACTGACGATGAACGAGTCGATGTCGCCGATGCGGATGGCGCGGCGGCGCTCGAATTCGGCGATCCGGTAAGGGTCGTCCTTGCGCACGATCAGATCGACCTTGATGCCGCTGTCGAGATGCATGAGATTGAACATTCGGGCAGCGCGGATTGCTTGGCGGACATCATCCCGATCGATGTAGAAATCAGGGGCGAATGCCGAGACCAGAATATCCACGTCCCGATCGGCCACCGCAACGACCAAGTCGATGTCTCGGGTCATGCGCGGTGTCGCGTAGAAGGCCAGCGCGAACGACCCGGTCAGCATGTAGTCGATGCCGGCATGGCGCAGCCGGTCGCCGACGATGCCCAGGAGTTCGAGTTCACCGATCATGGCGATGCTTCGCTCAGCCTTGGCGCACGGTGCGCTGTTCGATGCGCTTCTCGGGATGCGCGTTCAGCACGATGCGGTCGACATAGATGCCGGGCAGGTGCACCTGGTCCGGATCGATGTCGCCGATCTCGACGATCTGTTCGACTTCGGCGACGCAGACCTTGCCCGCCATCGCGCAGGCCGGGTTGAAGTTGCGCGCGGTCTTGCGGAAGACCAGGTTGCCGGCCTGGTCGGCCTTCCAGGCCTTGACCAGGGACAGGTCGGCGCGCAGCGCCGTTTCCATCACGTACCAGTGGCCGTCGAACTGCCGGGTCTCTTTTCCATCGGCCACGATCGTGCCGTAGCCGGTGCGGGTGAAGAAGGCCGGGATGCCGGCGCCGCCGGCGCGCAGGCGTTCGGCCAGCGTGCCCTGCGGATTGAATTCGAGTTCGAGTTCGCCGGAGAGGTACTGGCGTTCGAATTCCTTGTTCTCGCCGACGTAGGACGAAATCATCTTCCTGATCTGGCGCGTCGCCAGCAGCTGGCCGAGGCCGAAGCCGTCGACGCCGGCGTTGTTCGAGATCGCGGTCAGGCCCTTGACGCCGGAGTCGCGCAAGGCGGCGATCAGGGCTTCGGGAATGCCGCACAGGCCGAAGCCGCCGACCGCGAGCGTCTGGCCGTCCGTCACCAGGTCGCGCAGCGCGCTGGCCGCGTCCGGATACACCTTCGATTGTCCGCGCTTGGGCGCGGCCCGCGTCGATTCCGACATCGCATCCTCCATCGTGAAGCCGCGATCTTACCGTCTCGGGCGCGAAATCCAGCCGTACTTTGGGGCAGGTCCGGGGCGTGGCGCTGGCCGCAGGCGCGAAAGGCTGGCAGAGTGCGGTTCGTCGTCGACCTACATCCTCCGCCGCCGCATGAAGCTTCGTCCGTGGTCCAGCATTGCCCGGGGCATCGGCGTGGCCGCGATGCTGGCGCTGAGCCTGTGGCCGTCGGCGCGCGTCGCGGCGCGACCCTTCGACTTCGGCGAACGCGTGCTCGAGACCGTCGGCGGCGAGGACGAGATCCCGAGCGGCGTCGTCACCGCGCTCGCCCAGGGGCGCGACGGCTTCCTCTGGATCGGCACGCAGAAGGGCCTGCTGCGCTTCGACGGCTATCGCTTCCGCCGTTTCCAGCATCGCGTCGACGATCCGAGTTCGATGGCCGGCGATTTCATCTTCTCGATGGCGGTCGATCATGACGGTCGGGTCTGGGTCGGCCATGAGGTCGACGGCGTCTCGGTGCTCGATCCCGCGACCGAAACCTTCACGCGCTTCCGCCACGACCCGGCGCATCCGGGAGGCATCGGCCCCGGCAACATCTATGCGATCGCGGTCGGGCCGGAGGGCAGCGTCTACATCGCCGGCGATTCCGGCCTGACCCGCCGCGATCCGGCCAGCGGCCGCTTCGAGGCGATCGCGCTCGGCGCCGGCGGCGCCGTGCCGGAACCTTCGGAGCGCGTGCGCAGCCTGTGGTTCGGGCGCCACGGCACGCTCTGGATCGGCACCCAGGACGGATTGATGCGCAAGCGTCCCGGGCATCTGGCCGCGGAGGCGGTGTTGACCCATGGCGACAGCGCGCTGGCCGGCCGCGAGATCGTGGCCTTGCTCGAGGACCGCGAGGGCCGGATCTGGTGCGGCACGCGCGAGCACGGCGCGGCCGTGGTCGATGCGGCGACCGGCGCGATCCGCTGGGTCGGGCGCGACCACGCCGAGGCCGAAGCCCTGTCGCGTTCCTGGATCAACGCCATCGCCCAGGTGTCGGACGACGAGGTCTGGCTCAGCCGCTACGGCGCCGGCATCGCCCTGGTCGATGCGCGATCGCTCGCGGTCACGCACCTGCTGGTGCAGGACGCGAGCGTGAAGGACGGGCTCAGCTTCGATGCCGCCGGCGCCTTCCAGGTCGATGCCGCCGGCCTGCTCTGGGTCGG
>CALMWD010000246.1 GCA_937873105.1 uncultured Rhodanobacteraceae bacterium | reverse complement strand
CGGAGAGCGGACTGGCGTAGCGATCGTCGCCGGGTTCGCGCGCCAGCGCCAGGCTGCCGTCGACCGCCAGTTCCGCCATGCCGACCAGTTGCACCAGTTCGGCCTCGATGCGGCGATCGAAGCTGCGGGCGCTGGCGTCGTCGTGGATGCGCCCCATCAGCGCCACCGCGATCGCGACCACCAGCGCGGTGCCGAGCAGGCCCGCCAGCAGCAGGCGCGCGCGCAGCGAACGCAGCGCCGTCATCGCGTCGCCGCTTCCATGCGGAAGCCGCGGCCGCGCTCGGTGTGGATCAGGTCGACGCCGAGCTTGCGGCGGATGCGGCCGATGACCACATCGATGGCGTTCGAGTCCGGGTCCATGCCCTGTTCGTAGACGTGTTCGCCGAGTTCGCCGCGGCTGACCACGCGCCCGGCGTGATGCATCAGGTAGGCGAGCACGCGCGACTCGTGCGCGGTCAGCGTCAGCGGCCGGTCGTCGAGGGCGAAGCGATTGTGATGGGCGTCGTAGCTGAGCGGACCGACGCGCAGCACCGGATGCGCGTGCCCGGCGCTGCGCCGGATCAGGGCGTGCAGGCGCAGGATCAGTTCCTCGGGCTGGAACGGCTTGGTCAGGAAATCGTCGGCGCCGGCGGTGAAGCCGGCCAGTTTGTCGTGCCAGCGCGTGCGCGCGGTCAGGATCAGCACCGGCAGCTTCAGGCCGGCGCCGCGCCAGCGTTCGAGCACGGTCAGGCCGTCGTATCCGGGCAGGCCGAGGTCGAGCACGGCGGCGTCGAAGGCTTCGGTCTGGCCGGCGAACTCGGCGGCGCGGCCATCGGCATGGTGGTCGACGGTGAAACCCGCCGACTGCAGGATCGGGACCAGGCGCTCGGCCAGCGCGGCGTCGTCCTCGGCGAGCAGGATGCGCATCAGTCGTCCTCGATCTCGACGTCGATCAGCTTGCCGGTGCGGGCGTCGTATTCGAGTTCGACGACGCGCCCGTCGGCGCGCAGGATCTCGATCTCGTAGTCGTCGCCGTCCAGTTCGGCTTCGACCAGCTTGCCCGGATGGCGGCGCAACGCGTCGGCGACGAGCGGCGCCAGGGCCACGCGGTCGCCGCGCTTCACCGCGGCGCGGGCGTCGTCGTGATCGTGGTGGCGCGCGCGCTGGCCATCGGCCGACACCGTCGCGATCGGCGACAGCAACAGCAGCATCAGCCAGCAAGTTCGACGTTTCGTTGTGCACATGGCGGCAAGCATCGGCCGCGACATTAACGCATTCGTGAACGCGTCCGTCATCGACGCGTGGGTGGCCGTGCGCAGACTGCAGCGGCCGGCATGAGCCGGATCCAACCGAGGCAATCATCATGAAACTGCACAAGCTGTCCCTGATCTCCCTGTCCATCGCCGCCCTGGCCGCGGGCGGCCTCGTCGCGGCGGCCGATGCCGCCGGCGACCGCAACGCGGCGGAACAGCGCCTGCTTGCCGCCGGCTACCAGGACGTGCGCGAACTGGAACTCGAGCAGGGCGTCTGGGAGGCCGAAGTGCGTCGCGCCGACGGCCGTTACGCCGAGGTCGCCGTCGATGCCGCCACCGGCGAAGTCTTCGACGCCCGCGACGGTCGTCCGCTGCTCGACGCCGCCCGCATCCGCGAGGCCTTGTCCGCCCAGGGCTATCGCGACCTGCGCGACCTCGACCGCGACGGCGCGCTCTGGGACGTCGACGCCACCGACCGCGACGGCGCCCGGGTCGAACTGCGCGTCAGCGCCTTCGATGCACGCGTGCTCAGTGCCGCCCTGGACGACGAGGGTCACGACGATTGATCGTCGAACGCCGGCCTCAATCCTTGCCGTCGCGATCCCGCGGCGGCAAGGCGTCGCGGAACGCCGCGAACGACTTCCAGGCGGGTTCCGGTGGCGCGTAGTCCGGACGCGGCGCGTAGATGGACGGCTCAAGCCACTGCATCCGGTGCAGGTACCGCGGGCAGTTCGGGAAGATCTGCATGGCCGCGACCCGGATGACGAACACCGCGCCGGGGAATTCGGCGCGCAGGGGATCGTCGACGTCGATCCGCGCGATGCCGTTCACGCGCAGCCGCTTCTGGCGGTCGAAGTCGGGAAACAGCAGGCCGACATGGGCGTTGACGAGCACATTGCCCCAGCTCCGGTACATGCCGTTGCCGTCGTAGTCGGGGATGGCCAGCGTGCCTGCATCGAGGACGCGGACGAAGCCCGGCATTCCGCTCTTGTACGAACATTCCGGCCGGCCTTCGGCATCGGCGGTGGCGACGAACACCATCGCGCAGCCGGCGATGAAGGCTCGGTCCTCGTCATTGAACGAGGTTCGCAGCGTGACCTGCGCCAGCCGGTCGGCGATCGCCCGCGTCTCGCGCAGGTCCTGCAGCCGGCGCATGCCTTCGTGATAGATCGGTTCATCCGCCATGGGTCGTTCCTCCCCGGAACCGGCTTGGGCCGCGGCGGCGCGTTCAATCGGCGACGAAGGCCGCGAAGCGCGCGACGACGTCGGCGAGTTGCCCGCGCGACCTTTCGTCCTGGAGCAGTCCGTCCGATCCGATCAGCGTGTGTGCGCGCGAAAGCATGAAACGCGCGCCGTGGAACTGCCGCGCGCCGAGCGTGTGCAGCACCGGCAGCCAAGCGTTCTGAGCGAGGATCGTGCCGAAACCGCCGGGCGATGCGCCGATCACGGCGAAGGGACGATTGCCGAACACGCGCGGGATGTCGTTCGCCGGTCGCGACAGCCAGTCGATGGCGTTCTTGAGCACGCCGGGGATGCCGTTGTTGTATTCCGGCGTCGCCAGCAGCACGCCGTCGGCGGCCGCCACCCGATCCTTCAGCGCGACGACCGCGTCCGGCAGGCCGTCGCGCGCCTCCGCGTCGCCGTCGTACAGCGGAATGCCGTGAAAGGTCGCGATCTCGAGCGCGATGCCGGGCAGGGCCATCGCCTCGATCGTGCGCAACAAGGCCGTGTTGAACGACGCGGCGCGCAGGCTGCCGGAAATGCCGAGGATGCGGATCATGGCGGACTCCTTGGGCTCATCGCCCCGGATGGGCGGCGTCGTGGAAGGCGTGGCAGTCGATGCAGGTGGTCGGGACGAGATGCTTGGCGTGTTCGCCGCCGTGGCATTGGCGGCAGTTGTCGATGTCGGGCAGCAGCAGGGCCTCGCTCGACGCCGCGTTCGGGGCGTTGTGGCAGTCGATGCATTGCATCGTCGTGTGCGAGCCGTGGTCGAAGCGCGATTTCGGGAACCAGGCGCCGGCCACGCGCACCGGCGCTACCGTCCATTCCTGCGCGGCATCGCGCGATACCGCGTGGCAGGTGCTGCAGGCCTTGTCTTCGAACAGCCGGTCGATGGCGACGCGCGCCTGGTCGCGCGCCCAGCTCAGCGCCTCGGCCCGTTCCTGCGGCGTGATCGGCTGGCCCGGACGGCGGCGGATCCGCACCACGGTCGGCGCATTGGTCTCGTTGAATCCGCCTTCCAGCGCTTCCCGGGCGAAGAACTCGGTGATGGTGTAGCCGACCTTTTCGACGCTGGCATGCGGCACTTCGCGGTCGGCTTCGCGGATCGAGAAGGTCAGCTTGTGGCAACTCTGGCAGTGCTGCTCGAAGTCGATCGGCAACATGCGCGCGCCGCCCGGCTCGGGCGCGTGGCAGGCGGCGCAGTCGAGCACCTGGTCTTCGCCGTCGGCGCCGCGAATGCCGGCCGGATCGAGGTGGACGTCGTGCGGGAAGACGAGGCCGCTCTGTTCCCTGATGCCGGGCGTGGCCAGGGCGGCGCGCACCGGCGCGAATTCGCCCTGCGCGTTCCATTGCGGCAGCGACACGACGAAGCCGTCGTGCTTCGTGCCGAAGTCGGCGACGTCGGCATGCGCGTCCGCTTTCGCGATGCGCGTGCCGATGCCGTCGTGGCAGTCGGTGCACAGGTGCTGGTCGGCGCGCACCAGGGCCTCGGCCCCGTTGTGGTCGCGATGGCAATGCGCGCAGCGGTCGTTGCCGGCGAGCGACAGGTCGAAGTCCGCGGCGACGTGGGCCGCGGTCTGCGCATGGCAGGCCTCGCACTG
>CALMWD010000245.1 GCA_937873105.1 uncultured Rhodanobacteraceae bacterium | reverse complement strand
AGGCCGATGCCGAGGGCAAGTGTGGTGAAGGCAAGTGCGGCGAGGGCAAGTGCGGCGGCGAGAAGAAGGCCGACGAGGCGCCGAAGCAGTAAGCCGATGAACGCCGGCACCTCGACCCCTGCGCATGCGCCGGTCGCGGGTGCCGGCCTGGGCCTGCGGCGTGGCCTGTTGACGCCGCTGGAGTCGGCGCCGCCTGGCGCCATCGACTTCATGGAAATCGCGCCCGAGAACTGGATCGGCGTCGGCGGCCGTCTTGGCCGCCGCTTCCGCGCCATCACCGAGCGTTACCCGTTCTCGGCGCATGGCCTGTCGCTGTCGATCGGCGGACCGGAACCGCTGGACGAGACCTTCCTGCTGAGACTGCGCCGTTTCCTCGACGAACACGGCATCCGGAGCTACAGCGAGCACCTCAGCTACTGCAGCGACCACGGCCATCTCTACGACCTGATGCCGATCCCGTTCACCGAGGCTGCCGTGCGCCATTGCGCCGCGCGCATCCGCCAGGTGCAGGACCTGCTCGACCGCCGCATCGCGATCGAGAACGTGTCCTTCTACACGCCGCTGGCCGGCGAGATGAGCGAGCGCGATTTCGTCCGCGCCGTGCTCGATGCCGCCGATTGCGATCTGCTGCTCGACGTCAACAACGTGCACGTCAACGGCGTCAACCATCACTACGACCCGGTCGATTTCATCCGCTCGATGCCGGCCGAACGCGTCGCTCAGTACCACATCGCCGGCCACTACAACGAAGCCGCCGACCTGATCGTCGATACCCATGGCGCGTCCGTCATCGAGCCGGTGTTCGACTTGCTGGCCGAGGCGTATCGCTGCTTCGGCGCCAAGCCGACCCTGCTCGAACGCGACTTCAACTTTCCGCCGATCGCCGAACTGATCGCCGAACTCGATCGCATTCGCGCCTTGCAGGCGCAGCCGCACGCCACGGCGAACCAGGTGCGGGCCGATGTCGCTTGATGCCGAAGCCACGCTGGCGCTGCAGCGCGAGTTCGCGCGCCACCTGCGCGATCCCGAACTGTTTCCGCCCCCCGACGGACTGGAAGCGCGGCGCCTCAAGATCTATCGCGAACTGTTCTACAACAACATCGAAGGCCTGCTCGCGACCAACTTCCCGGTCATCCGCCAGCTGCTCGGGGACACGCGCTGGCATCGGCTGGTGCGCGACTTCTACCGCGAACACGCCTCGCGCACGCCGCTGTTCACCGAGATCGGACGCGAGTTCCGGCGTTATCTCGACACCCGCGTCGATGCCGGTCGCGGCGATCCGCCGTTCCTGACCGAACTGGCGCACTACGAATGGGTGGAGCTGGCGCTGTCGCTGGATGAGCGCGATATCGACGACATCGGGCACGACGCCGAGGGCGATGTCCTCGCCGCGGCGCCGGTGCTGTCGCCGCTGGCCTGGTGCTTCAGTTATCGCTGGCCCGTGCATCGGCTGGGTCCCGAACTGCAGCCCATGTCGCCGCCCGATCAGCCGACGCATCTGGTGATCGTGCGCAACCGTCGCGACGAGATCTCCTTCCTCGAGCTGAGCCCGCTCGCGAAGGTGCTGCTCGACCTGTTGAAAGACCATGTCGGCGTCCCCGGTCTTCAGCTTGCAGAAGCGCTGGCCGACGCGCTGCCGCAGTTTCCGCGCGCGCAGATCGTCGACGGCGCCTGCCACAGCCTGCGCGAGTTCCGACAACGCGACATCGTGCTCGGCACCGTCATCGAAACCTGACGCGTACTGCGTCCAAAGGGGACCACATGTTCAGCCTCTCCCGTCTCGTCGACCTGTGGAGCGACCTGGTCGCGCGCCTGCGTGCGGTCGGCGAGGTCGTGCCGCGCCTGATCCTGCGCCTGATCATGGGCTGGGAATTCTTCGAGGCCGGGCGCGAGAAGCTGCACGGCGAGAACTGGTTCGCTTCGATCCAGTCGGACTTTCCGTACCCATTCAATGTGGTGCCGGCCAATCTCAGTTGGACGATGGCGACGTGGTTCGAACGGGTCGGCGCGGTGGCGCTCTGGGTCGGCTTCGGCACGCGCTTCTTCGCCTTCAGCCTGCTGGTGCTGACCTTCGTGGCGACGGCGGCGGTGCACTGGCCGGACATGTGGTCGATGTGGAGCGACCTGCTGAAGGGCTACGCGATCTCCGACAAGGGCCACGGCAACTTCAAGCTGCCCCTGCTGTTCGTCGTGATGCTGCTGCCGCTGATCTTCAACGGCCCCGGCAAGCTCAGTCTTGATCATCTCGTGGCCAAATGGTTCGGTGCCGAAACCTGGCCGCAACCCAACAACGACCTCTACGCCTGGTCCCTCGGCGCCCTGGTCTTCGCGATTCCGTTCCTCTTCCTCATCCCCGCCCTCGGCTTCGCTCTCATCGGCCTCGCGCTGCTGCTCGCCGGCTTCCAGCGTTTCGTGCGCGGGTAGCCTTGACCTCGCCGCCAATCGCGTCACAGACTCTGAAGACAGCCCCGGTTTGCCGATGAATTGAAGGGGCTGGAAGATTGTTTCGGAGGATTCAATGCACTGTTCGAGCCATGAAGATTCGCCTGCGATGGGCATCTGTGCGAACTGCGGCCGTGGTGTTTGTCGTCGGTGTGGAGCGGACTCGGTCGGCATTCTTGCGTGTTCCCCAACGTGTGCCGATGCAGCAAGTCAGCTTCGAAAGGGTATGCAGATCATTCTGCTGAAGTCCCAGCGGATGGTGATGGTGAGCGCCTGGTTGTGCTGGCTGTGCGGCTTCGTGTTCCTCGCCTTCGGACTGCTTGAAACTGTTAGGGGACGTGGATTGATCTCCATATTCCTGATTCTTTGCGGTCTCATCTTCTTGGCGATCGGCTTTGCCTATGCGAACTCTTCCAAGCGAAGCCGTTAGCCAGGTCGTATGCCGAACGACCATGAGAGCCGAATACGATCTTTCGAAGATGAAGTCTCGCCGCAACCCCTTTGCGGCCAAGTTGAAGAAGCCGGTGTCCATGCGTTTGTCGGAGGACGTGCTGGCCTACTTCAAGGGCATGGCCCAAGAATCCGGCGTGCCGTACCAGAGCCTGATCAATCTCTACTTGCGCGACTGCGTGTTGAAGCACCGCAAGGTGCAGATTGCCTGGCCGAGCGGCAAGTCCTGACGGCATCGCCGAACGATGCCGCTTACGATGCGTTGAACGAATCCCGCTTCGCGCGCAGGCGTTCGTCGCGTTCGGCGTCGTCGCGGCGCAGGCGGAACTGGCGGAAGTCGTAGCGGGTGCGGGCGGCGTCGGCTTCGCGGACGGCGTCGCGGTGCGCGGGTGCGGGCACGAGATCGATGCAGTCGACCGGGCAGGGCGGCAGGCAGAGTTCGCAGCCGGTGCAGCGGTCGGCGATCACCGTGTGCATGCGCTTGCTGGCGCCGACGATGGCGTCGACCGGACAGGCCTGGATGCATTTGACGCAGCCGATGCATTCGTTCTCGCGGATGAAGGCCAGGCGCATCGGCGCCTCTTCGCCGCATTCCGGATCGAGCGCCATTTCGGCGCGATCAAGCAAGGCCGCGAGCGCGCGAATGCCGGCCGCGCCGCCGGGCGGGCAGCGGTTGATCTCGGCCTCGCCCATGGCGATCGCCTCGGCGTAGGGCTTGCAGGCCGGATAGCCGCAGCGCGTGCACTGCGTCTGCGGCAACAGCGCGTCGATGCGCGCGATCAGGTCGGGTTCGGACATGCGCCGATTATCGACGCAGGGCCGGCCGGTGCGCGAGCGTCGTCGGCGTTCGCGGTCGTGGCGCGACGCTGACGCCGGCTCGGGTATCGTGTCCCGATGGATGTCTTCTACACCCACCACTTCGTCCTGCCCCTGCCCGATGGGCACCGCTTCCCGATGGCCAAGTACGCGCGGCTCTACGAACGCGTCGCGGCACAGGCCGAGTCGCTCGGTCTTGCCCTGCATGAGCCCGAGGCCGCCAGTCTCGCCGACCTGGAACGTGCGCATGATGCCGACTACGTGGCACGGGTCGTCCAAGGCGAACTGACGCCGCGCGAACTGAGCCGCATCGGCTTCCCATGGTCGCCGGGCATGGTCGAGCGCAGCCGGCGCTCGTCCGGCGCCACGGTTGCGGCCCTGCGTTCGGCGATACGCGACCAGCGCTTCGCGGTGAATCTCGCGGGCGGCACGCATCACGCCCACCGTGACCGCGGCGGCGGCTATTGCGTCTTCAACGATGCCGTCGTCGCCGCGCGCCACGTACAGGCGCACGGCTTGGCGCGGCGCGTGCTGGTGATCGATCTCGACGTGCACCACGGCGACGGCACCGCGGCGATCTGCAGCGAGGATCCGAGCATCTACACCTACTCGATGCACGGCGCGCGCAACTACCCCAGCGTCAAGCCCGCCGGCGATCTCGATGTGCCCTT
>CALMWD010000244.1 GCA_937873105.1 uncultured Rhodanobacteraceae bacterium | reverse complement strand
GCATCGAGAACCAGTTCAACACCGACTGGGACGGCGACTGGCACTACGCCGTGCACGAGGACGACGAGGGTTATTCGATCGAGTGGCTGATCCCGTGGTCGATCGCGCCGATGAAGAACTCGGCGGCCGAGACGCGCACCATCGGCGTGTTCTTCTCGCGCGTCATCGCCGCCACCGGCGAACGCTGGGCCTATCCGAACGCCATCTGGACGCGCCCGCGCTACCTCAGCGACTTCGAGCGCATCGAGATCCCGCAGTACCGCGCCTCCTCGTTCGCGTTCACGCCGTACCTGGTCGCGCGCCGCGACCTCGCCAACGACGGCAGCGACCACAAGGCCGGCATGGACCTGTTCTGGAAGCCGAACGGCGACCACCAGTTCGCGGCCACGATCAACCCGGACTTCGGCCAGGTCGAATCCGACCAGCTGGTCGTCAACTTCGACGCCATCGAAACCTTCTACACCGACAAGCGCCCGTTCTTCACCGAGAACCAGGCCTATTTCCAGGTCAACAACCCGGGCGGCCAGGTGTTCTACACGCGCCGCGTCGGCGGACCCTCGGACGACGGTTCGGGCGCGGCCGACATCAATGCCGCGGTCAAGGCCAACGGCAGCTTCGGCGACCTCGGCTACGGCGTCTTCGCGGCCCAGGAGGACGGCGACGCCGGCCGCGATTTCCTGATGGCGCGCGGCACCCACGTCAGCGAACACCTGACGCTCGGCCTGACCCAGACCCGGGTCGACCGTCCCTTCCTCGATCGCGTCGCCGACGTCAGCTCGGTCGACGCGCGCTGGCGCCCCAATGGCGAATGGACGGTGCAGGCGGCCCTGATGCATTCCGATACCGAGACCGCGGGCGTGAGCAAGCGCGGCTTCGGCGGCGGCGTCACCATCGACTGGGACATGCCGGGGCCGTGGCGCCAGCAGTATTTCCTGCATCACGTCGGCAACGACTTCCAGCTGAACGACCTCGGCTTCCAGGACCGCAACAATTTCCTCTACGCCGAATGGGAAAGCGGCTACCGCCAGGACAACCTGCCCGCCGACTCGACGTTCGCCAGCCACAACTACGAATTCGAGGTGCAGCGCACGATCAATGACCGCGGCCTGACCCTGCGCGAGAGCTACGCGGCCATGCGCCAGTCGGAGATCCGCGACGGCGGCAACATGTTCGTGCTGCTGCGTTACCTGCGCCCGGCCTGGGACGACCTGATTTCGCGCGGGCACGGCGCCATCCGCCGCCAGGGCGGTCCGGCCTTCTTCGCCGAACGCCAGAAGCCGCGCCAGGGCGAGGGCTGGCTCGGCTGGTACGCCAACATCGAGATCGCGCCGAACCTGCACGACGGCTACTACCTGTACGCCGGCGTGCAGCCCCGTTTCCATCTCGGCGACCGCTTCGACGTCGACCTCGGTCTCTACGGCATGAAGCAGCAGGACTGGCTGCTCTGGCAGGGCGGCACCGACTTCGGCAGCTTCGAGGCCAGGCGCGCCGAGCTGTATTCGAACCTGAACTGGTTCATCGACGACCGCCAGGAGCTGCGTCTGAAGCTGCAGGCCATCGCCATCGACGCCGAGGCGATCACGATGCGCACGCCCGGCGCCGACGGCCGCCTGGTCGCGACCGCGACGCCGCTGGCCGACTTCGGCGTGCGCAACCTCGGCGTCCAGTTGCGCTACCGCTACAAGCTCGGCCCGCTCAGCGACGTCTTCGCGGTCTACAGCCGCGGCGGTTTCGAACGCGAAACGATGACGGACGACGACAGCCTGGGCGGCATCCTCGGCGACACCTTCGCCCTCGACCAGGACGACCAGTTCCTCGTGAAGGTGGCCTACCGCTTCGCGCCCTGAACGGACGTCCTTGACAATCAATGACTTGGGCGTCCTTGACACCCTGCCTATACTGCGAGTCCTTCTGCCGGAAGCGCACCGCGCGCGACCGAAACCTCTCAGCGAATCCCGCCCGTCGCAGGCCACCGCGACGCGCCCGCTGTCCGCTTCCGGCGCCGAAATCCGTTATCGCAGTACAGCCCTGGAGTGCCGGATGGCCACCGAATTCGAAAAACGCGACCAGCAGTCCGAGATCAAGCAGCTGATCACCAAGGGCAAGGAACAGGGCTTCCTGACCTATGCCGAAGTCAACGACCACCTGCCGGACGACATCGTCGATGCCGAGCAGATCGAAGACATCATCGGCATGATCAACGGCATGGGCATCGAGGTGCACGAAACCGCGCCGGATGCCGAGTCGCTGCTGCTGCAGGAAACCCCGGCCGCCCAGGACGACGAGACCGCGACCGAGGAAGCCATCCAGGCGCTGTCCGCGGTCGAGGAAACCGGCCGCACCACCGACCCGGTGCGCATGTACATGCGCGAGATGGGCACGGTCGAACTGCTCACCCGCGAAGGCGAGATCGCGATCGCCAAGCGCATCGAGGAAGGCCTGGCCCAGGTCCAGAACGCGCTCGCGCAGTTCCCCTGGTCGGTGTCGCTGCTGCTCGAGGAATACGAGTCGCACCTCGACGGCAAGAAGCGCATGTCCGAGTTCCTGACCGGCTTCTACGACCTCGAGGCCGCCGCCGCCGAGGCCGCCGCCGCGCTGACCGAGGCGATGCTCGAGGAAGAAGAGGAAGGCAGCGGTCCGACCAAGGACGTCGACGACGAATCCGATGGCGACGGCGAGGAATCGACCCCCGGCGACACCGGCCCGGATCCGGCCGAGGTCAAGCGCCGCATGGAGCTGTTCGGCGAGCTGTACGAGAAGTTCAAGGCCGCGCACGCCAAGGTCGGCGCCGAGGACAAGAAGACGCTCAAGCTGCGCAAGCAGATCCAGGAAGAGTTCCTGAAGCTGAAGCTGCCCTCGATCATGATCGACGGCATGGTCAAGAAGCTGCGCGAGGTCGTGAACACGATCCGCAGCCACGAGCGCGCGATCATGGATGTCGCCACCCGCCTCGGCAAGATGCCGCGCAAGGACTTCCTCAAGGCCTTCCCGGGCAAGGAAACCAACCTGCGCTGGGTCGAGAACGAAGCGCGCAAGGGCGCCAAGTGGGCGAATTCGCTCAAGGCCTGCAAGGCCGAGATCCAGGAGCAGCAGGAACGCCTGATGGGCCATGAACAGACCCTGTTCCTGACCCTGCCCGAGATCAAGGAGATCAACCGCCACATGTCGATCGGCGAGGCCAAGGCCCGCCGCGCCAAGAAGGAAATGGTCGAGGCCAACCTGCGCCTCGTCATCTCGATCGCGAAGAAGTACACCAACCGCGGCCTGCAGTTCCTCGACCTGATCCAGGAAGGCAAC
>CALMWD010000243.1 GCA_937873105.1 uncultured Rhodanobacteraceae bacterium | reverse complement strand
GCGGCCCGCATGCGCATGGCGGCATTGTGCCCGAAGGCGCGATGCCGGTCTGCCCGCGGCGCGCCACGCGGCGCCCCGACCCGAACCGCTAGACTGCGCGTTCCCTTTTTCGTCGCCGAGGAGCGCGCCATGGCCATGCAGTATCCCGAGCAGATCTGGTTCAACGGCAAGATCATGCCGTGGCGCGACGCCACCGTGCACGTCATGGCGCACGCCATCCACTACGGGTCCTCGGTCTTCGAAGGCATCCGCGCCTACGACACCCCGGAGGGCGCCGCGGTGTTCCGCCTGACCGACCACCTCAAGCGCCTGTACCTGTCGGCGAAGATCTACGACCTGCCGATTCCGTACACGCTCGACGAACTGATCCAGGGCACGCGCGACGTCATCAAGGCCAATGGCCTCGGCAAGTGCTACATCCGCCCGGTCGCGTTCCGCGGCCTCGGCGGTTTCGGACTCTCGGCCGACTGCCCGACCGACGTCGCCATCGCCGCCTGGCCGATGGGCGAGTACCTCGGCCATGCCGTCACCGAAACCGGCATCGACGCGATGGTGTCGAGCTGGCAGCGTTTCGCGCCGAACACGATCCCGGCCGGCGCCAAGGCCGGTGGCAACTACCTCAGCGGCCAGCTGATCGCCCGCGAAGCGCGTCGCCTCGGCTTCGGCGAAGGCATCGCGCTCGCCAGCACCGGTCTGCTCTCGGAAGGCGCCGGCGAGAACCTGTTCCTGGTGATGAATGGCGAGCTGCACACCACGCCGGTGTCGGCGGCGCTGCTCAACGGCATCACCCGCAACACCATCATCACCCTCGCCAAGGCCAACGGCTACACCGTGGTCGAACGCGACCTGCCGCGCGAATACCTCTACCTCTGCGACGAGCTGTTCATGTGCGGCACCGCCGCCGAGATCACCCCGATCAAGACCGTCGACGGCAAGCCGGTCGGCAACGGCGAACGCGGCCCGATCACCGCGCAGATCCAGAAGCTCTACTTCGACCTGGTGCAAGGCCGCGCGCCGGATCCGCACGGCTGGCGCGAGAGGGTGTGACCGCCCCGGCCCGCCCTGGACGTCAGGGCGGGCCGATCATTCACGCCACGTCGCAAAGCGCGCGTTCGTTGTCGTCCGGCGACTCGAAGCGCGACTCCATCACATCGAACATCGCCGGCGTGACCTCGAACGCGAAGGTGTCGCCACGCTCGCGGTTGCGCGAGAGCACGCGTTCCCGTCGCACCGCCAGCGGCGCGTCGACGAAGTGCCATCGCGTTTCCAGGCCGGCGTCTTTCGCCAGCGCAGCGAAGTCGCGACGCTTCTGCGCCTGCATCAGCCCAAGGTCGAGCACGACGTCGACGCCGGTCGCGGCGATGTCCATGGCCGTCGACCAGATGCGCTGCTCGCAACGCCGCACGCGCTCCATGACCCAGGCCAGGTCCATCGTCGCCGGCAGGTCGGGCAGGAACAGCTCGGCCATCCGCTCGTCGATCGAACAACGCACCCCGCCCGAACGCGCGGCCAGCGCACGCGCGTGCGTGGTCTTGCCCGCGCCCTGCGGGCCGAACACCAGATGGACCGTGCTCATGCCGCGGCCTGCGCGACGTCGAACACCACCTGGCGCCCGTACTTCAGCAAGGTCACCGCGTCGCCGAGCACGGCCCGTGCTTCGGCTTCGTTCGAGAACCACAGGTTCAATCCCGCCGGCAGCTGATCCGCGACATGCCAGGGCATCACCGCTTCCGGCGACAGCCCCGGCAACACCTCGCGATAGGCTTCCCAGCTGGCATGCCCGGCTTCGACCGCGAGCATGCGCAGCACGTGCTTGCGTTGCAGCGACGCGCGCGCACGATAGAGGCCGGCGACGCGCAGATGCGGAAACAGTCCGGCCGCATGGATGCGCCGAACCACCGGCATGGCCGCGGAAATCGATGCCGAGCGCGCGGCGCGATGCAGGCGGCGGGCATGGTGCAGCACGCGTTCGAGCGTACCGGTCGCGAGCGAAGAATCAGGAATCGCCGAGTTCGACCCGGCCACCAACGATGCATGAGGATGCATACCTACTCCGTACAAGGCATGGCCGATCTCGCCGGTGGCCATTGGAGGGTATGCAAGCTTGTGGCTTGCGAAGCAGGTGCGGCGGCTTTCGCGAGAACGGGCGTCCTGACAGCCCGGCGCGCAGCCTAGCAGGCGGCCGCGCCGTCCGCGATCCGCGATGTACCTTCGTACAGTGGGCGGACAGGTGCGGCAGGGCGACACTGCGCGCTGCCCCTGCCTGGAGCCGGCATGTCGTTCCTCGTCGTCCTCGCCGCACTGTGTTTCCTGATGTGGATCGCCTATCGCGGCCACAGCGTCATCCTGTTCGCGCCGGTGGCCGCGCTCGGCGCCGTGCTGCTGACCGACCCGAGCCTGGTCGCGCCGATGTTCACCGGCCTGTTCATGGAGAAGACCGCCGGTTTCCTGAAGCTGTATTTCCCGGTGTTCGTGCTCGGCGCGGTGTTCGGCAAGCTGATCGAACTCTCGGGCTTCTCGAAGTCGATCGTGACCGCGGCCATCCGCGTGTTCGGCAAGCAGCGCGCGATGCTGTCGATCGTCGCGGTCAGCGCCCTGCTCACCTATGGCGGCGTGTCGCTGTTCGTCGTCGTGTTCGCGGTCTATCCGTTCGCGGCCGAACTGTTCCGCCAGGCCGACATCCCGAAGCGGCTGATCCCGGGCACGATCGCGCTTGGCGCGTTCACCTTCACGATGGACGCGCTGCCGGGCACGCCGCAGATCCAGAACATCATCCCGACCTCGTTCTTCGGCACCAATGCCTGGGCCGCGCCCTGGCTCGGCCTGATCGGCGCGGTCTTCATCCTTGCGCTCGGCCTGGGCTATCTCGAATGGCGACGTCGCGCCGCGCTGGCCCGAGGCGAAGGCTACGGCAGCGGCCACGGCAACGAACCGGCGCCGTTCGCCGGCGAGCACCTGCCGCATCCGCTCGTCGCGCTGCTGCCGCTGCTGCTGGTCGGACTCAGTAACAAGTGGTTCACCGGCGCGATCCCGAAGCTCTACGGCGAATCGCACAGCTTCGATCCGGCGGTCATCGGTTCCGCCGCGCCGGTGGTCCAGGAAGTGGCCAAGGTCTCGGCGATCTGGGCGGTCCAGGCGGCGCTGCTGGTCGGCATCCTGGGCGTCGTCGCGCTGGCCTGGAAGCCGGTCATGGCAGCCTTCGCCGAAGGCACCAAGTCGGCGATCGGCGGGGCCTTGCTGGCCTCGATGAACACGGCTTCCGAATATGGCTTCGGCGCCGTGATCGCGGCCCTGCCCGGCTTCCTCGTGGTCGCGAATGCATTGAGCGCGATCCCTAATCCGCTGGTCAACGAAGCGGTCAGCGTGACCGCGCTGGCCGGCATCACGGGTTCGGCCTCGGGCGGCATGAGCATCGCGCTCGCGGCCATGGCCGAGACCTTCATCGCCAACGCCCATGCTGCCGGCATCCCGATGGAGGTGCTGCACCGCGTGGCGTCGATGGCCTCGGGCGGCATGGACACGCTGCCGCACAACGGCGCCGTCATCACCCTGCTCGCCGTGACCGGCCTGACGCACCGCCAGTCCTACGGCGACATCTTCGCGATCACCCTGATCAAGACCAGCGCCGTGTTCGTCGTGATCGCGGTGCACCTCGCGACCGGGCTGGTGTAGACGCTACACCGACGCCCAGCGTCGCAGCAGGTTGTGGTAGACGCCGGTCAGGGCCACGATGTCGTGGTCGTCCGGCGTGCTGCGTGCGGACAGCGACTGGATGCTGCGGTCGAGGTCGTGCAGCAGGGCGCGCGCGGCCTCGTCGCGGACCATGCTCTGGATCCAGAAGAACGCACAGACCCGCTCGCCGCGGGTGACCGGCGTGACCTCGTGCAGGCTGCTCGACGGGTACAGCACCATCGAGCCGGCCGGCAGCTTCACCGCCTGGGCGCCGAACGGCGTTTCGATGCGCAGCTCGCCGCCGTCGTAGTCCCCGGGATCGGTCAGGAACAGGGTCGCCGAGAGGTCGCTGCGCAGGGTCAGGTTGGCCTCCGCGATGCGCATGATCGCGCCGTCGACGTGCACGCCGTAGCGGCCGCCGCCCGCGTAGCGATTGAACTTGGGCGGGTGGATGCGCTCCGGCAGCGCCGCCGACAGGAATCCCGGATGCGCGCCGAGGCGGCGCAGGATGTCGTTGCCGAGCCGGATCGCGGTCGGCGAGCGATCGTCGAGCTGCTGGTTCCGCTTCACCGCCCGCGACAGGCTGCCGGCGGTCGTTGCGCCGTCGATCCATTCGGCGCCCGCGAGCGCCTCCCGGAAGCGTTGCACGGTCGCGGCATCGAGCACGTCGTCGTAGGTCATCAGCATGGGATCGTCCTCTCGAACACGGCGCGGCGATCGATGTCCGCGAGGCGGAAGCAGCCGGTCAGCGCCATGGTCACTTCCAGTTCGTCGCGCAGCGACTTGAGCAGATGCGCGACGCCCGCCGCGCCGGCCACGGCCAGCGCGTGCAATTGCGGCCGCCCGATCATGACGGCATCGGCTCCGAAGGCCAGCGCCTTGAAGACGTCGGCGCCGCTGCGGACGCCGCCGTCGAGCAACAGCGGAAACGCGTCGCCGAGGCGCGCCCGGATCGCCGGCAGCAGGTGCAGGCTGGCCGGGGCCGCGGCCAGGGCGCGGCCGCCGTGATTCGACACCGCGATGCCGTCGACACCGAGCTCGCGCAGGCGCGCGGCATCGTCCGGATGCGCGACCCCCTTGGCGACGATCGGCAACGCGGTTTCGCGCCGCAGCCAGGCGAGGTCCTCCCAGTCGGGCGCATCGGCCATCGCGCCCTGGAACACGAGCGAGGCGTCGGCCTCGAGTTCGCGCTGCGGCGGCGGCGACTGCCGCGCCAGGTTCGGCACGACATCGCCGGGCGACCCGGCCGGCCCCGCCCGCATCGCCTCGCGCGAGGCCATTTGCACCGGCGCATCCAGGGTCAGGACCAAGGCGCGGAAGCCTGCCGCCTCGGCGCGGCGCACCAGGGCCAGCGTGTCCTCGCGCCGCGGCTGCAGGTAGAGCTGGAACCAGCCGAGGCCGTCCAGTGCCGCGGCGATGGTCTCCAGCGGCAGGCTCGACTGGGTGCTCGCGACCATGACGCTGGCGGTGGCGCGCGCCGCCCGCGCCGTGGCCGCCGCCGCGTCCGCATGCACGAGACCGTGTCGCGCCACCGGCGCCAGCAGGATCGGATGGCGCAAGGTCCGGCCGAACAATTGCAGGCGCGTCGAACCCGTGCCGTCCCGACGCAGCACCCGCGGCAGCAGGGACACCGCCGCGAAGGCCTCGCGGTTCGCGCGCAAGGCCTGGTCGTCGCCGCTGCCGCCGTCGATGTAGGCGGCGACGGCGGGGGGCAACAGCGACTGCGCGCGACGCGCGTAGTCGTCGGCGCAGACCGGAGCAGGAGGCGGCGCGGCACTCACGAACCGGGCGCCTCAGAAGTTGGCGGTGACGCTGAGCTGCGCGCTGCGGGCGTCGCCCACGTAGGTGAATGCGCCGCTGCGATAGGCCGCCAGGTAGTAGTTCTTGTCGAACAGGTTGCCGATGTTCAGGCGCGCCGCGAACGTGCTGTTGATGGCGTAACTCGCGAAGGCATCAAATACCGTGTAGGACGGCACGCGGTACGAGTACGCGCCGGTGTTCGGATCGAAGCCGGCGGCGGTGTCGGGCTGGCCCGCATACATCTCGCTCGAATACGTGGCGCCGAGGCCGAACGCCCACTTCGAGGTCAGCTGGTAGCGCAGCTGGGCGTGGGCGCTGTCGTCGGCGAAGTTGCTCAGGGTCTTGCCGACCTGGTTGGCCGTGAAGGCCTCCAGCACTTCGGCGTCCATGACGCTGGCCGAGAACTGGCCGCTGAGCTTGTCGGTGAAGTTGCCGACCGCACCGAACTCGACGCCGCGCACGCGGTTCTTGCCGGTGTTCAGCGTGCCCAGGGTCTCGTAGGCGTTGCCGACGCTTTCCATCACGTCGTCCTTGGTGATCTGGAACACCGCCGCGCTCAGCAGCAAGCGTTCCTCGAACAGGTTCCACTTGGTGCCGAGTTCGATGTTCTCGATGGTCTCGGGCTGGCTGAGCACCACCTGGTCCGCGGTGCCGCACAGACCGCCGTAGCCGCAACTGCCGCCGACGTCGGACTCGCCGCCGTTGATGTCGCTGGCGGTGGCATAACTCAGGTAGACGTTGCCGACATCGCTCAGGTCGTAGACCAGGCCGGCATTGCCGTTCCACAGCGAATCCGAGTAGGCGTACACGGTCTCGACGCCGGCATTGTTGCGCAGGCGGTTGCGGTAGTCGAAGTCGTCCCAGCGCAGGCCCACGGTCAGATGCCAGCGCTCGCCGAGGTCGACGGTGTCCAGCGCGTACAGCGACCAGGTGTCGATGGCGTAGTCGGCGTCGTAGTTGCCGCGCACGATGCTGCGATCCATCAGGCCGGCGAGGTTCGCGACCGGGCGTCCGTCCGGGCCGAGCATGCAGAAGTTCGGAGTGCCGGCGCCGCCGCCGGTGAGGCAGTTGCGCGCGCCGTTGTTGGTCACGACGTAGTTGCCGTTCAGCACGCCGTGATCGGTGTATTCCGCGCCGATCACGAGGTCGTGATGCAGTCCGCCGATCTCGCCCTCCCAGAACGCATTGAGCTGGTCGGCGAAGTAGTCGACGTCCTGCCAGCCCTGGTGCGTGCTCAGCGTCACCGTGGCCGCGCCGGGCGCCTGCGGGTCGTTCGGGTTGCGCGCGCCGCCGCGGGCGCCGGTCAGCACGTAGCCGTTCTCGGTGCTGCCGCTGCGCAACGCGTTGTCGAGGCGCCAGCCGCCGCCCAGTTCGACGGCCAGGCGCAGCGTGCCGATGCCGACGCGCGATTCCAGGAAGTCCTCGTCCTGCTGGTAGACCGGCAGGTCGGCGACCGGACGACCGCCGCCCGGCACGATGTAGGTGCCGAGGTCGGCCGCGCCGGCGGCGTCGAGATGGTAGTAGTCGCCGGTGACGGCGACGCGGTCGCTCGCGTTGAACTGCAGCGAGATCGCCGCGCCGTCGCGTTCGCGTTCCGCGGCGTTGCGGTCCGGCACTTCCTCGAATGCGTGCAGCAGGTTGGCGCGCAGGGCGACGCGGTCGCCGAGCGGCAGGTTGCTGTCCAGGGTGACGCGGCGATAGGCGTCGGTGCCGAGGCCGACCTCGACTTCGTTGAAGTCGTAGTCTCCGGTCGCCTGCTTGGTGATGCTGTTGATGGTGCCGCCCGAGGCGCCGCGGCCGGCGTAGGTCGAGTTCGGCCCCTTGGCGATTTCGACCTGTTCGACCGCGAAGCTCTCGCGGATGGTCATGCCCGGATCGCGCAGGCCGTCGATGAACACGTCGCTGCGCGCTTCCTGGCCGCGAATCACGTAGCGGTCGCCGAAGGCATTGCCGTTCTCGCCGGTGCCGATGGTGATGCCCGGCTGCGCCCCGACGATGTCGCGCAGGTCCGAGTTGCCGGATTCCCTGATCTGCGCCTGGGTGACGATGCTGATCGTCGCCGGCGTGTCGGCGATGTCCTGGGTGCGGCGACGATCGCCCGAGGTCCTGGCCTTGTAGGGCGCATTCTTCTCGGCATGGGGATTCGCGTCGGCGGCGCGATCCTCGACGCGCAAGGTGTCGAGTTCGACCGAGGCTTCGTCGCTCGCCGCCTCTTCCTGGGCCAGCACCGGGCCCGCGATCAACGCGGCGCCGATGCCGAGCACGAGCAGGCGCGTTCCGGACGCGGAGGCGTCGCGCAGGCTCAGGGGACGGAGAACGGTGGAGGAACGTCGAGTCATGTGCGAAACCTTCAGTCGGTGATGAGGGAGAAATCGATGGGCAGGGTGACGTTCAGGCGGCTGCGGGCGAGCGCCTTCGGGAACTTCGGCATGGGTTCGGCGCGACGCAGCACGTCGAGCGCGGCCTGGTCGAGCAACTCGGCGCCGGCACTGCGATGCACGGTCGCGCTGAGCAGGCGGCCATCGCGGTCGATCGCGAAACGCACCTGGACCACGCCTTCGAGCTTCTGTTTCTTCGCCTCGGCCGGATACACGCGATGGCGTGCCAGCCAGGCCATCAGCTCGCGCAGGTACTGCGACTGCGCGCGTTTGCCGCGAGCGTCGAGCGACGGCTCCGGCGCGGGCGTCGGTGCGGTCTCGGCCGGCGGCGCTTCCGTCGCGATCGGGGGCGGCTCGGCGACCACGGGCGCCTCGACGAGGGCGACGGTCTCGACCGGCTCGGGCCGCATCGGCTCGACGACCGGCGGCGGCGGCACGCGCGGCGGCTCGGATACGACCGGGCGTACCTCGGGCTTCGCCATCGCCGGCGGCGGCGGCACGGGCGTGGACGGCGCCGGGGGCAGGAACTCGATCTCCAGCGCGTCGACCTCGGATTCGCCCAGGGCGAGCGGCGAATCGGGTGCTGCAGCGCCGATCAGCAACGCCAACGCGGCCAGATGCAGGGTGATGCTGGCCGCCAGAGCGAGCACACGGCGTCCGTCGAATCCCGTCCCGTCGGCCCGTTCGCGGCGCGACCAATCCGCCAGCGCTGCCGCAGGATCCACGCTCTCGCCCGCCGCCGGGGCGGGCGGCAGCGGCGTGGCCGCATCGGCATGGAGGCTGAGGTGGATCAGGGGCGGCAAGGACATGATCACGTTCGCAAAGACAAATGCGATTGCATCGCATTTGCGTCATTGCGTCAAGACGCCGTGAACCCGTCCGGCCAGACCCGGACGCCATCGCCGCGAAGGGCGACGATCAGCCGAAGCGCAGGGCCGCGATGGCGCCGCGGGTCTCGCCCGGCGCCAGGCTGACCGACCAGC
>CALMWD010000242.1 GCA_937873105.1 uncultured Rhodanobacteraceae bacterium | reverse complement strand
ACTGGCCGAGGCCTTCGGCGTGCAGTGCGTCGTGGTCGGGGTCGATTCGCAGCTCGTCGACGGCGCGCTGCGCGTGCACCAGTACACCGGCGATCCCGCGCGTACACGCGTCGCGCCACGCGAGGCCGCGGCCTGGGTGCGCGAGGCGATCGAGCGCGGGGCCGGCGAAATCGTGCTGAACTGCATGAACTCGGACGGCGTGCGCAACGGCTACGACATCGCGCAGCTGCGCGCCGTGCGTGCCGTCTGCACGGTACCGCTGATCGCTTCCGGCGGCGCCGGCAACGCGCAGCATTTCGCCGACGTGTTTCGCGAGGCCGACGTCGACGGCGCACTCGCCGCCAGCGTGTTCCACTCCGGTACGCTGCCGATTCCCGAACTGAAGGCTTTCCTTCGCAGCCGAGGCATCGCGATCCGACCATGAGCAACATCGATTTCGATCCCAGCCGCGTCGACTTCGCCAAGGGCGAGGGCCTGGTGCCGGCCATCGTCCAGGACGCGACCAGTGCGCGCGTACTGATGCTCGGCTACATGGACATCGAGGCGCTGCGCCATACGGTCTCGACCGGCATGGTGACCTTCTGGTCGCGTACGAAACAACGGCTGTGGACCAAGGGCGAAACCTCGGGCCATACGCTGGATGTCGTCTCGATCGCGCTCGATTGCGACCAAGACACCTTGCTGGTGCTGGCGCGGCCGAACGGCCCGACCTGTCATCGCGGCTGCACCTCCTGCTTCGATCCCGGCGAGTCGCCGCTGATGAGCGAATTGGCGCGGCTCGACGCGGTCATCGCGCAACGGCTGCAGGACCGCCCCGAAGGCAGCTACACGACGAAGCTGGCGAATGCCGGCATTCGTCGCGTCGCCCAGAAGGTGGGCGAGGAGGGCGTCGAGACGGCTTTGGCCGCCGTCGCCCAGGACGAGGACGCCCTGGTGAGCGAAGCCGCGGATCTGGTCTATCACCTCGGTGTCGCCTTGCGCCTGCGCGGTCGCGGCTTCGATGACGTCCTGCGCGTGCTGCGCGAGCGACATCGTTGAAGCTTGCCTCTCATCCGCCCTTCGGGCACCTTCCCCCCGCTGACGCAGGGAGAAGGACAGCATGAATCCCTGGACCACGCTCGACGGAACGCCGACGCGCATCATCGCGCATCGCGGCGCGTCGGGTCTGCGGCCCGAGCACACGGCGGTCGGGTATGAATTGGCGATCGCGCAGGGCGCCGATCTGATCGAACCCGACCTGGTGCCGAGTCGCGACGGCGTGTTGTTCGCCCGCCATGACGCCGGTCTTCGCCGCAGCACCGACATCGTCCGTCGCCGGGAGTTTGTCGCGCGCGCGACGATGGACCGGTGCGGTCGACGCGATTGGCCGGTGCATCGATTCGACCATGACGAGCTCGCGCGCCTGCGCGCGCTGCAGCCCTTCGGTCGGCGCAGCCGCGCCTTCGATGCGCGCTGGTCGTTGCCGACCTTCGAGCAGGTGCTCGACATCGCCGACGCGCATTCCACGTCGACGCGATCGATCGGCGTGTATCCGGAGTTGAAGCATCCGGAATTCTTCGCGACGCAGGGCATCGACGTCACCGCGATCTGCGTCGATCTGCTGCGGCGGCGCGGCCACGGCGGGAAGTCCGATCCGGTCTGGCTGCAGTGTTTCGAGCTCGCGCCGCTGCAACGCGTGCACCAGGCGCTCGCGCTGCCGGTGTTCCTTCTGGTCGAACCGGCCGACATCGGCGATGTCGAATGGCTGCGCGGACTGCATCGGCAGCATCCCTGGCTCGATGGCATCGCGTTGCCGAAAGCGGCCGTGATCGGTTCGCGCGGCGACGGCGACCGGGTCCGTGTGGCGCACGAACTCGGCTGGCAGGTCCATGTCTGGACGCTGCGCGACGATCAGGTGCTGTCCGAGTTCGCCGATGTGCGGGACGAGTTGCACGCGCTGTTCGCGCTCGGCGTCGATGCGCTGTTCGCGGATTTCCCGGGCACGGCGGTGGCCGCGCGCGACGCTAGCGCCTGACCGTTGCGTCCAGGCCTGCGTGCCAGCGCGCGAGCTGGGCGCCGACGTGTTCGCCGAGGCGGATCTGCGGTTCGGAGGGATCGAAGCCGTCCGCACGTTCGCGCGCCTCGACGCGTTGTCGCGCGGACTCGAACGCCGCCACGAGGTCGGTGTGCGTCGCCAGGGCTTCGGCGAGGTAGGCGCGACCGAAGTAGGTCAGGTCGGCGTCCGTGCCGCAGCCGAACGAAGGACGGTCGGCGCGCGCCGAGGTGATGACGAGGCTCGTGGCCGAGGCCAATGCGTCGATGTAGCCGCCCGAGTAGCAGGCCGAGACGATCGACACGCGCCAGCGGATGCCGGCGTTGTCGTAGGCCTCCAACAGATCGTCGGGCACGATCTGGGTCAGGCTCAGATCGCCGAGTTGCACCAGCCAGTCGTGGTCCTCCGAGCCGTGTGAGGTCATGAACACGAGCACGATGTCTTCGGCCGAATCGATCAGGCGGCCCACGCCCTCGATCGTGCGCAGCAGGTTGCGGCGCGTTGCCAGCGGCACCTGGGACAGGGTGTCGACATGGTTGATCAGGCTGAGGCTGCGGCCGGCGGTGCCGAAGCGTTCGTCGAACACCGTGGTCGCCAGTTCGACTTCGTTGCGGAACACGTCTTCGGCGCCGTCGCCGGCCATCGCGACCACGTACAGGTCGACCTTGCCCGGGCGCTGCGGTGCCAGCGCCGCGATCTGCGCATCGACCAATCCGTCCTGCATCGCCAGCAGGTCTTCGGGGACGTAGTCGAGCGCGATGTCGGCGCGTGCCTCGACCTCGGAGGTTGTGTCTTCTTCCTCGTATTCCGCGTAATAGAACGACGACCAAACGTCCGAACGATGGATGAGGTACATCGCGACGACCGGCAACAGCACCAGCGCCAAGAGCCGTCGAATCCAGCCCACCGGTTCCTCCCAGTGGTGCAGGCGAGGGATCAGGATCACCACGGCGAGCGGAGCGGCAAACACCCACAGCGCGCCAAAGCCATAGTCGGGATCGATGGCGCCAAACTCCGGCTTGCCGAAGGCTTCGACGAGCACGCGTGCCAGCGTGGCGGCGATGACCAGCGCGGTCGCGATCTTTAGCGACACCGCCGGGCGATGCAGCAATCGTGCAGCCAGCGCGCCGGCGATTCGCGCAAGCACGAACAGCAATGCATAGGCGCCGACGGCCGAGGCCGTGAAGATCTCGGTCTCGACCGATGTGAGGCGATCGCCGAGCCAGCCCACGCCGACGCAGATCATCGAAGCCAGAAGGAATCCGCGCTCGCCGGTGGTGCGGAAACGCCGATTCGGCATCAGGGCTGGATGTCGCGGAAGCTCGCGACACAGTCGTGGCGGCCGTGCGATTCCGGGTTGGTGTCCGGGCGGCACAGCTGCACGGTGCGCATGCCGGCGTCCTTCGCGGCGTCGAGTTCGGCCTCGACATCGGAGAGGAACAGGATCTGCGATGGCGCGACGCCGATCGCCGTGGCGATCCGGCGATACGATTCCGCTTCGCGCTTGCCGCCGCTGGTCGTGTCGAAATGGCCGCGGAACCAGGGCAGCAGATCGCCGAACACCGAGTAGCCGAAGAACAGCTTCTGCGCGGCGATCGAGCCCGAGGAATACACGTACAGGGGCACGCCGGCCGCATGCCAGGCGCGCAGCCGGTCGTAGGCGTCCACGTAGAGATGGGCGCTGAAGTCGCGCTCGGCGTAGCCGGTGGCCCAGATCAGGCCCTGCAGGGACTTGAGCGGCGTCGCCTTGCGGTCGATGTCGATCCAGTGCAGCAGGGTCGCGATCGCCGCCTCGTCGTCGGCATCGCCGGTTTCGGCACGCACCGCGTCGAGTGCGGCGCGCACCTCCGCGTCGGCCGCATGCGTGCGCACGAAGCCGGGCAGGCGTTCGCGCGCATACGGGAACAGCACGCGATGCACGAAGTCGATGGCGCTGGTCGTGCCTTCGATGTCGGTGAGGACGACGCGTGTCATCAGTGGTCGTACCGCGGGAAACGCTGCGCGATGTCGTCGCCGGTGAAGTTCGCGACCCAGCCTTCCGGATTGCTGAAGATGCGGATCGCGATGAAATGCGGATTCGGGCCCATGTCGAACCAGTGACGGGTGTTGTCCGGCACGCTGATCAGGTCGCCTTGTTCGCACAGCACTTCGAGCACGCGGGTGTCGAGGTGCAGGGTGAACAGGCCGGACCCGGCGACGAAGAAACGCACCTCGTCCTCGCTGTGGCGATGTTCGTTCAGGAACTTCTGGCGCAGGGCATCCTTCTGCGGATGGTCGGCGCTCAAGCTGATCACGTCCACGGCCTGGTAGTTCTTCTCGGCCATGAGCCGGTCGATATCGGCGCGGTAGGCGGCGATCACCTCGTCCTGCGAGGCGCCGGGCTGGACCGGCGCATTCGCGGCCCAACGCTCGAAACGCACGCCTTCGCGGCCGAGCAGTTCGGCGATCAGCGCGTGGTCGCGGGTTTCGGTCATCACGGTCGACGGATCGGCGTCGTTGAAAATGCGGAGACGGCTCATCGGCGCAGGTTCCAGAGGTCGAGCTCGCAGGCGAGCAGGAATTCGAAGGCTTCGAGGTGGCGGCCGGCTTCCTTGAGGTCGCGGCCCCAGGCGTAGATGCCATGGCCGTCGATCAGATAGCCGTGCAGCGGCAGGTCGCGCTTCAGGTAGGGGTCGATCATCGCCGCCAGCGCCTGCATGTCCTGCGAGTTCGGCAGCACCGGCAGGCGCATCGTCGCCTCGTGGGTGTCGTAGCCGCGGAAGGCTTTGAGCAGTTCGTAGCCGGCGAGCACGATCTCGCCGCGATCGGCGAACAGCCGCGACGCCACCGTCTGCACCCGCGAATGGGTGTGCAGCACGCACCCGATGCCGGCGTCGTGCGCATACAACTGCGTGTGCAGCAGGGTTTCCGCGGACGGGCGGTGCTCGGAGCCGACGGCGCGGCCTTCCAGGTCGACGACCATGAAGTCGCCCACGCCGAGCCGGCCCTTGTCGCGGCCCGAGATCGTGATGACCGCGGTATCGGCGTTCAAGCGCGAGGAAAAGTTGCTGCTCGTGGCCGGCGTCCAGCCCAGTTGCGCAAGCTCGCGCGCCAGATCGGCGAGCGCTTGCGCGGCGTATTGAAAACCATTCGCATCAACAGCTTGCATAGCCTGAAGTGTTCTTGACTGGGATCAACGGGAAGCTCGCGACTATACCCGAAGATGGTGCATCATCCGTCTCGCACAAGCCCACACCAAGGAGCCATCGCATGAACGAGATCAAGACCAGCCGCCGCCAGTTCCTGGCCATCGGCGCCACCGTCGTCGCCGCCGCTGCGGTCGCGCCGCGCATGGCCCGGGCCCAGGGCGCGCTGCCGCAGATCGATGAAGCCGATCCGACCGCCGCCGCGCTCGGCTACAAGCACGACACCACCAAGGTCGATGCGGCGAAGTATCCGAACCACAAGCCGGCCCAGAACTGCGCGAACTGCAAGCTGATCCAGGGCGCCGATGGCGACGCCTGGCGTCCGTGCAGCATCTTCCCGGGCAAGACCGTGAACGCGAAGGGCTGGTGCGCCGCCTACGCGGCCAAGGCCTGACGAGCACGACGGGGGCGGCGCCGGGCGTCGCCCTCTGCTAGTTTTCGCGGCATGGATGTCGTGAGTCTGTTGTCGGGAATCCTCGTCGGCGCTGTCCTGGTGGCAGCGCCGATCTTCGTTTGGGCGCAGCGCCAGTTGCTGCGGCGCTTCGACGAGGGGCGCGCCAGCCGCGACGGCGAACTGGCGCAGATCGCCGCGCGTGCCGCCGCCGCCGCAGCCGCCCTGAACGAGGCGCGCGCCGCGGCACAGTCCGCCGCCGAGGCGCGGGCCGCGCTGGCCGCCCGCATGGAAGAAGCGGCGAGCGCGCATGCGGAGAAGCTGCGCTGGATCGAATCGGCGCGCGAACAGTTGGCGCAACAGTTCCAGGCCCTGGCCAGCGCCGTGCTGGAACAGAAGGCGGAACGCTTCGGCGCCGCCAATGCCGAGCAGGTCGGATCGTTGATGGCGCCGTTGCGCGAGCAGTTGCGGCAATTCCAGCAGCTGGTGGTCGAGTCGCGTGCGCAGGAAGGCGAAAGCCGTGCCGTGCTGCGCACCGAAATCCAGCATCTGCGCCAGTTGAACGAACGCCTCAGCGGCGACGCGGTGAATCTGGCGCGCGCGCTGACCGGCGACACCAAGACCCAGGGCGCCTGGGGCGAACTGGTGCTGGAGCGACTGCTCGAAGCCTCGGGCCTGAGCGAAGGCCGCGACTACGACACCCAGGTGGTGCTGCGCGACGAAGGCAGCGAGACGCGCCGCCCCGACGTGGTGGTGCGCCTGCCCGGCGGGCGCGACGTGCTGATCGACGCCAAGGTCTCGCTGGTCGCGTTCGAACGCTGGTGCAACGACCACGACCCGATCGCGCGCGAGAAGCACCTGGCCGAGCACCTCGGTTCGATGCGCCGCCACATCGACGATCTCGGCAAGCGCGGCTACGCCCGGTCCAGTGGCGTCGCCTCGAACGGCATCGTGCTGATGTTCGTGCCGATCGAGGCGGCCTACCTCGAAGCCATCCGCGTCGATCCCAAACTGTACGAACTGGCCCTGCGCAACGACGTCGTCGTGGTCAGCCCGGGCATGCTGCTCGGCGTGCTGCGCACCATCGATCACGTCTGGAAGGCCGAGGCCCGCCAGCGCAACGCCGAACAGATCGCCGAGCGCGCCGGACTGTTGTACGACAAGTTCGTCGGCTTCGTGCAGGACCTGCAGCGCGCGTCGGAGCAAGTCGGCCGGGCACGGTCCGGCATCGACGAGGCGTTGTCGAAACTCTCGGTCGGCAAGGGCAACCTGGTCGGCCAGGTCGAGAAGCTGCGCAGCCTCGGGGCGCGCAACAACCGCGAGCTGCGCGAGGTGCTGCCGATCGCGGACAATGGAACGGATGCAGGCGAGGGCGAGGCGACATGAGCGACGTGACCATCAACCAGGCCATGCTGGACCAGTTCCGCATGCTCGAGCGTGCCGGCAAGACCGGCATCCTGGCGCAGATGATCGGCCTGTTCCTGAAGGGTTCGGGCGAACAGATCGCGGCCCTGCTGGCGGCGGCCGATGCCGGCGACGCCGAGCGCCTGCGCGTCACCAGCCACACCCTGAAGTCGAATGCCGCGAGTTTCGGCGCGACCGAGTTGGCCGAGGTCTGCCGCGACATCGAAACCGTCGCCCGCACCGGACAATCGCGACTCGACGACGCGACCCGCCAGCGCCTGCTCGGGCTGCACGCCGCCAGTTGCGACGCGCTCCGCCGCGAGATCGCCTGACCTGACCGCCTAGCGGCGGCGATCGAGCCAGCGTCGCGCCATGCGACGGATTGACGCATCAATGCCGGCGTCGTCGGCGACCTCGGCGATGTCCCGCCAAGCCATCGCGCGCGATTCGTGGTTGGCCTGGAACTGCTCGGAGCCGGTGGCCCGGACCAGGAAACGCACGTCGTAGTGCCAGTGTTCGGGTTCCGGGCCGCGGGCGGGGATGCGGTGCGCATCGAGGTCGAACGGCGCTTCGGCGACCACCAGGTCGACCAGCCCGGTTTCCTCCGTGGCCTCGCGCAGGGCGACGCGCGGCAGATCGGCATCACCGTCGGCGTGGCCGCCGGGTTGCAGCCATCGGTCGAGCTTGCGGTGGTGCATCAGCAGGGCGCGCGCGCCATCGCCCGAGACCAGCCAGGCCGAGGCGGTGAAATGCGCCGGGAAAGCGTCGCGATGGAAACAGCGCGGTGTCGTCGACAGCAATTCGAGAAAGCGTCGGCGCGCGTCGGCTTCCGCCGGCTCGTCCGTGAAGTAGGCGTCAAGCCCGTGTTGGAGGTCGAACATGCGGTGCAGGTCCAGTGGCGGCAAAAGTGCGCCACATCACATTCGGGCTTGCCGCATGCCATGGGCAACAGTATGTTACCGGCGCTTTGCAGGGGCGGGTTCGAGTGGCGACAGCCGGGCGACGCGTGATCTGCGCGCAACACGAATTCGTCCCGGCACCGCTCCGGGACGCTGGCAACAAGACCTGTGACCGGGAGCACCGAATGCTGTTCGAACGCGTCAAACCGCTGGACCAGATCCTCGAAACCGCCGAGAAGCGGTCCCTGAAACGCCAGCTCGGTGCCTTCGACCTGACCATGCTCGGCATCGGCGCCATCATTGGCACCGGCATCTTCGTGCTGACGGCGGTGGCGGCGAACAAGGCCGGCCCGGGCATGATGTACTCGTTCGTCATCGCCGGCATCGTCTGCGCGCTGACCGCCCTGATCTATTCCGAGATCGCGGCCATGGTTCCGGTGGCCGGTTCGGCCTACACGTACTCTTATGCCGTGCTGGGCGAAGTCATCGCCTGGATGGTCGGCTGGGCGCTGATTCTCGAATACGCCGTCGCCGCGGGCGCGGTCGCGGTCGGCTGGTCCGGATACGCCAACGGCTTCCTGCGCGAGATCGGCATGGGACTTCCGATCGGATTGACCGCCGGTCCGGGCGACACCATCACGCTGCCGGACGGCACCGTGGCCAAGGGCACGTTCAACCTGATCGCCTGCCTGATTTCGCTGCTGATCACCTGGCTGCTGGTCATCGGCACCTCGAAGAGCGCCAAGGTCACCGCGGTGCTGGTGGTCATCAAGGTGGTCGCGCTCGTCGTCTTCATCGCCCTGGCCATGCCGGCCGTGGACGGCAAGAACTTCGAACCGATGCTGCCGAACGGCTGGGGCACGCCCCTGTCCGGCGTCGGCGTGCTCGGCGCGGCGGCGTCGATCTTCTTCGCCTACGTCGGCTTCGACGCGGTCTCGACCGCGGCCGAGGAGACCAAGAACCCGAACCGCAACATCCCGATCGGCCTGATCGGCTCGCTGGTGGTCTGCACGGTGTTCTACCTGCTCGTGGCCTATGCCGCGATCGGCTCGACCGGCGCACAACCGGGTGGCGATCTCTCGCAGTCGAAGGAACCGCTGGCCTACATCCTGCGCAACCTCGGTTATCCGCAGATCGGCAACTGGGTCGCCGCCGCGGCGATCATCGCGCTGCCGTCGGTGATCCTGATGATGATCTTCGGCCAGACCCGCATTCTGTTCACGATGGCCCGCGACGGCCTGATGCCGAAGGCATTCACGTCAGTGCACTCGAAGTACCACACCCCGCACGTGGTCACGATCGTCACGGGTGTCGCGGTGTCGCTGTTCGCGGCCATGTTCCCGGTCGATGCACTGGCCGACATCTCGAACTCCGGCACGCTGTTCGCGTTCTTCGTGGTGGCGATCGGCGTGATGATCCTGCGCGTGCAGCAGCCGAATCGTCCGCGTCCGTTCCGCACGCCGCTGGTCTGGATCGTCGGTCCGACGGCCGTCGCCGGCTGCGCCCTGCTGTTCGTGAGCCTGGGCTGGTACACGATCAAGCTGTTCCTGATCTGGGCCGCGATCGGCATCGTCGTCTACTTCGCCTACGCCCGCTCGCGCAGCGTGCTGGCGCATGGCGAGCGCAATTGATGGCTTTCGGCGTCCGTAGCTCAGCTGGATAGAGCACCGGGCTTCGAACCCGGTGGTCGGGGGTTCGAGTCCCTCCGGGCGCGCCAGTGTCGAGGGCCGGCAGTCATTCGCTGCCGGCCCTTGTCGTTTCCGCCGCCCCGAAACCGCCTGCGACGCCTGCCTGCGGCTCGGCGATAATGCGCGCCTTTGCGGGAGGTCCGATGGCTGCACGGATACTGGATGGCAAGCGGATCGCGGACGAGGTGCTGGACGGCATCGGCCAGCGCGTGCGCGCGCGGGTGACGCGCGGGCAGCGGCGCCCGGGCCTCGCCGTGGTGCTGGTCGGGGCTGATCCGGCGTCGTCGGTCTATGTCCGCAACAAGCGGCGCGCCTGCGAACGCGTCGGTTTCGTGACCAAGGACTTCGACCTGCCGGCGAGCATCGACGGTGCCGAGCTGTACGCGCTGATCGACCGTCTGAACGCCGATCCCGAGGTCGACGGCATCCTGGTCCAGTTGCCCCTGCCGGCCCATATCGACGCCACCGATCTGATCCAGCGCATCCGCCCGGACAAGGACGTGGACGGCTTCCACGCCGAAAACGTGGGCCGCCTGGCCCTGCGTCAGCCCGGCCTGCGCCCCTGCACGCCCAAGGGCATCATGACCCTGCTGGCACACACCGACAAACCGGTGCGCGGCCGCCATGCGGTGATCGTCGGCGTGTCGAACCACGTCGGCCGGCCGCTGGTGCGCGAATACCTGCGGGCCGGCGCCACCGTCACCGCCTGCCATCGCTTCACCCGGGACCTGGCCGACCAGGTCGCCCGGGCCGACCTGCTGACGGTGGCGGTGGGCAAGCCGGGCCTGGTCAGGGGCGAATGGATCAAGCCCGGCGCAGTCGTGATCGACGTCGGCATCAACCGTCTCGAGGACGGCAGCCTGACCGGCGACGTCGAATTCGCAGCCGCGGCCGAACGTGCGTCCTGGATCACGCCGGTCCCGGGCGGCGTCGGGCCGATGACCGTGGCCATGCTGATGCAGAACACCCTCGAAGCGGCCGAGATGCGCGGCGATTGATCCGCTGTCATCGCCGCTCGCCTACAATCGTCGTCCCTGGTTCCCGGTCCGCGCATGCGCCGCATCGTCCGTTTTTCCTTGCTTGCGTTCAGTCTGCTGGTGCTGGCCGGTTGCGCCATCGTGGTCCAGCGGGCCGCGGACGGTCTCGGCAGCGGCCTGACCGCCGGCGTCAGCAACCATGACGACATCGACACCGTCGCCGACGGCCTGCCGGCCTACCTGCTCCTGCTCGACGGCCTGATCGAGGGCGATCCGGAGAATCCGGCCCTGCTGCTGTCCGCGGCGCGGCTGTACGGCACCTATGCCGGCGGCTTCGTGCAGGAGGCCGAACGCGCCAAGCGCCTGTCGGAGCGCAGCTTCGCGTATGCCAAGCGCGGCATCTGCGCGCGCGACCGGGACTTCTGCGCCCAACTGCAGGACAGCGATTTCGACCGTTTCAACGCCTACGTCGCCGCGCAGGTCGGCGCCAAGGACGTGGACGCCGCCTACACGCTGGCGGCGAGTTGGGTCGGCTGGCTGCGTGCCGACACGTCCGACTGGAACCGCATCGCCGACCTGCCGCGCATCGAGACGCTGCTGAACCGCGTCCACGCGCTGGCGCCGACGCACGACCACGGCAACGTGCTCGCCTATCTCGGCGTGCTCGACTGCCTGCGTCCGGAATCGCTCGGCGGCCAGCCGGGGCGCGGCCAGGAGCGCTTGCGGGCGGCCGATGCGGTGGACGCGGGCAGGAATCTGCTGCCCAAGGTATTGAACGCGGAATACTGCGCCCGCCTGCTGTTCGACCAGGACGCGCACGACCGCATGCTGGCCGAGGTGCTGGCCGCGGATGCGAACGTCCCCGGACTGACGCTGTCGAACACGATCGCGAAACGCCGCGCGGCCGAACTGGTCGAATCCGGCAAGGACTACTTCTGAGGATGATGACGATGTGGCGCAAGGGATTTGGAATCGCTATGGCGCTGGCCTTCGCCGGCGCGGCTCCGGCGGCGACGCTCAAGATCGCGACGGTCGCGCCCGAGGGCACGGTCTGGATGAAGGAGATGCGCGAGGCCGGCGCCAACATCAAGGCACGCACGGCGGGACGCGTCGACGTGAAGTACTTCCCCGGCGGCGTCATGGGCAATGATGCGGCGGTGCTGCGCAAGATGAAGCTCGGCCAGTTGCAGGGCGGGGCGTTCACCGCCGGCGAGCTGTCGCCGGTCTATGCCGACGCACAGATCTACAGCCTGCCGTTCCTGTTCGGCTCGCTCGACGAGGTCGCCTTCGTGCGCAAGGCCCTCGATCCGATGCTGCGCGACGGCTTCCGCAAGGCCGGGCTGGAAGCAGTCGGCCTGTCCGGCGGCGGCTTCGCCTACCTGATGAGCACGAAGCCGATCCGGACCAAGGACGAGCTGCGCGCGACCAAGGTCTGGGCGCCGCAGAACGACAAGATCGCCCAGGTCGCCTTCGAACAGGCGGGCGTGCCGGTGATCTCGCTGCCGCTCGGCGACGTCTACACCTCGCTGCAGACCGGCCTGCTGGAAACCGTGGGCATCACCACCTCGGGCGCCATCGCCTTCCAGTGGCATACCAAGGTCAAGCACGTCGTCGACCTGCCGCTGACCTATGTCCTCGGCGTGCTGGCCCTGGATGCAAAGGCCTACGGCAAGCTCGCGGCCGAAGACCAGAAGATCGTCGACGAGGAGTTCGGCCAGGCCTTCGTCGACATCGACGCGGCCGGGCTCAAGGACAACGCCTCGGCGCGCTCGGCCTTGGTCAAGCAGGGCATCCGCTTCGAAGCGCCGAGCGCCGCGGAACAGCAGTTCTGGCGTGACATCGGCACGGCGACGTTGAAGAAGATGCTGGCCGACGGACAGATTTCGGCCGAACTGCTCGCGGCGATCCAGAAGCAGCAAGCCGCCTGGGCGGCGCAGTCGGGCAAAGCGACGCCGTGAAGTCCGCCTGGGCGGCGATCGCGCGCGGCCTGGACCGGCTCGAAACCGGCGTGCTGGCGCTGCTCGCCTTGACCCTGGTGGTGCTGGCCGCTGCGCAGATCGTGGCGCGCTGGGTCGGGCAGTCGCCGGACCTGTTGGGCTGGCCGGTGATCGGCTGGCTGCTCGGCTGGACGCGCTGGATCGGTCCCTGGGTCGATCCTTTCCTGCGCGTGCTGGTGCTGTGGGTCGGCATGCTGGGCGCGCTGGCGGCGGCGCGCGACGACCGTCATATCAACCTGGATGTGCTGCAACGCGGCTTGCAGGGCTGGAAGCGGCGCGCCGCGCGTGTCGCGGCCTACGGCTTCGCGGCCCTGGTCTCTGCGCTGTTCGCCCGAGCATCGTGGGGGCTGGTGGAGCTCGAGCGCGATTCCGGCACCGTCCTGTTCGACGGCGTGCCGATGTGGTGGTCGCAAGTGGTGCTGCCGGCCGGATTCGCGGTGCTCGCCCTGCGTTTCCTGGTGCGCGCCCTGTCGCCGCCGCTGCCGGCCGCGGCGCCATGAGCGTGCTCTTGCTGATTCTGCTGGTGGTGATACTG